>JAFSDX010000148.1 GCA_017436025.1 Thermoguttaceae bacterium | reverse complement strand
GTCGCCTTGCGCGGCTCGCTCCGCTACAAAAAAATTTCCGCTTGGTCGAAAAAAAACGGCTTCGCCTTAAAAATTTTTTCGCGAAAAAATTTTGATTTTTTTCGAGTCGCGCAAATTTTTTCCGCTACGCTGGTCAACACGTTATCACAATCACTCGCGCGCTTCTTGGGCGACGACCGAAACGGCGGCGAAGGGGGCTCGACGGAACCCGCTCCTAAAAGAAAGTTAACCTCTCCAAACTTTTTTCGCGCCCACAACGACCGGTGAAGGGTAACCCTCGCGCCGATCGCGACGCACCCGATGAAAATGCGCAAGAAAGACAAAAGCCTTTTCTAACTTTTTATGCGTTCAAAAGACCGTCGAAACGAAACCTGCGCTCCGGTCGGTGCTGATCGCGCGGAACCCAAGAGAAACCCGCAAGAAAAAAGAAAGACGGCCCTAACTTGGGCCGTCCAAATTCCGCTACGCTAAAAGCGTCAGTTTTCACGCGACGCGATAATTTCGTCGGCGGCTTTTAACGCCAATTCGCGCACCACCTCGGCCAACTCTCGGTCGCCGGCGACGCTTCGAAGTCGTTCAAACTCGTTCGCGTTAAAGTTCGTCATCACACGATTAGAGCGAAGGCGCTCGGCGGGCAAGCGCTTCCGACCGGCGCGTTTAACGCGAGCGATTCGACGGTCGATTTCAGCGCAAAGCTCGGGCGTCGCGCATTCTTTTTCTTCTTCGAGCAACGCAACAACGCGTTTAATCGTCGCTTCGTCAATCATTCGCTTTCTTCTCCTTTGAAGCGCTTTTTAAGTTGTATTTTTTAGCAATAAAGTCGCGCATCTCTTCGCAAAGTTCGTCCAACGCCGCATAGACGCGAGCCATTTTAGCGCTGGAGCCTCGATTCAAAAAGACTTCGCGACGCAAAGCGAGCGCGCGTTCGCCGCCGGGCACCTCGGCTATCACCGCGCGATTAATCGTTTGAGCGGCGCACGAACCGCCGTACATCTCTTGCAATTCTTTAATCGGCATTATACGTAACTCCTTTTAAAAGCGCGTCTCGCGCCAACCGAAGCCGACGCGAAGACGCTGGACAAGCTACTTCGTCAGATTAGCCGCGAGCGACAAGCCGACGAAAAATCGTTTCCACCGATTCCGTTTCGCTAAGCATCTTAGAGCGGCGCACCTTCCAAACGCGCCCGCCTTCCGGCAACTTGGCCAAAGCCTCGTCCCGGCTACGCGTGCGCAAAATCAGACGGCCGGAATCGTCGACGACCTCATAGCAACCCGTAATGATAGTATCTTTCATGGTATCTCCAGTAATATGGGGAAACTTAACGCGTTGAAGAGCCAATCCCTTCAACCGCTTATATTATACCATATTTAGCGCAATTTTAAATAGCAAAAGACGTTTTTTTAAGAAATTTTTCAGTCGCCGAAAGTCAAGACGCGCTCGCACTCGTCGCAAATCGCAAAATAAAGCTCGCGCCACTCTTCCCAGAACCAGAAGCGACGCATAAAGCTCAAATCGTATTCGTCGCGGAAGCGGTGGAAATCGTCGAGACCGGCGAAACGACGGTATTCCTCTTGGACGATTTTCACAAAACGGCGATGAGCGTAAGTCAATTTGCAAAAGTCCCAATCGCTTGGCAAGTCGATTTTGCCGTCGTCGCGCATCGTCTCTTTGATTTTATAATGATTGTCTCGGAAATCATTTCGAAATAGCTCTCTTAAAATATCTAAACTGTTTTCCATTTATCGTTTCTTTTGAAAAGTTTTTAAACGCGCTGTAAGTCCAATAAAAACGCGACTTAGAAAACGTTTTTCCAGGCAATGAAAGGCAACGGTTTACCCAACGGCTTGGGACAATGTTCTAGGGCGTGTTGTTATAATTTAGTCTAACCGTTGGAATATGGCGTAATGCGCGTATGAAGATCACCCAAAAACAATACAAAAACATCGAGTCGCATTTGCTGAAACCGCGCAGTTTCGGTAAATGCGACTCAATGTTTTGTGATTTTTGTACACATTATGTCGCCTTTAAGTCGGCGTAAGAATGATTGGGAATTTGCGTAAAATTGCCCCCTAATTTCGTTTTGGTAAACTTAAGGGCGGTTAAACGGCGGTTAAACATTTAAATTTTGTTTTGCTTTAAAATTTTGCCGTTGGATTAAAATTAAAAAAATTTTTTTTATGCTTGAATTGCGGCTGAGAAGAAATTATACTAATTAATTGCAGGATATATTAATTGAGCGGAGCTACGACAAACGTTTCGCGTTGATTCTAGCAATTTACGGCTTTGCAAGCCCCGACAAAAGGAAAAAATGCTGTGACGAAGCAAAAAAAGTACGACTTTTTTATCAGTTATCGGCGCGCGAACGGCGGCGACGCAAGAGCGCAAATGATTCGCTCGGAATTAATAAAACGAGGTTATCGGGTTTTTCTCGACCTTAGAAATTTGACGCCCGGCGAGCCGTTCGACGAAGCGCTTTTGACGCGTATCGAGGAAGCCAAATACTTTATCGCGAGTTTAACGCCGAACTCGTTAGACCGCTGTTATCAAGTCGGCGATTGGGTTTATCGCGAAATCGAACACGCTTTCGCTTGTGGTAAAACGATCGTTCCGATAACGACGCCCGATTTTTGGTCGTCGCAAGAAAAGCCGTCGCTCGACGGGAAAAACGCCGTTTCGCAAGAGAAAGCGGAAGAAATCGCGCGAACGTTGGATAAATTGTCGAGACTGCAGGCTATCGAAGCCGGGCCGAAACACTTCGACGCGGCGATGGACGACTTGCAGGGAACCTTTCCGTTGTCGCGGCCTCGCAAGTTGATGGTCGCGCTGTCAAGGAAATTGGTCGCGTTCGCGCTTTTAGCGGTTCTCGCGGCGGGAACGCTCGCGGTTACGGCGTATTGCAAATATCGCGCGGAGCAAAAAGTCGCCGAGGCGGAGCAAAAAGCCGCCGAAAAGAAAGCCGCGCAAGAGGCCGCGGAATTCGCCGCCGCGGCGAAAGAGGTCGCGCAGTCGATGGGGTTCGAGCTTGCGACGATGGAGTCGCATTTGTCTACCGTCGCGGGGAACGTCGACGACGCTTGGGCGCTATTTGCGTCAAAGTGTCGCGCTAATCCCGCCGGGGTCGACCTTCACGACGACGAGCTTTTGGAGGAGATCGAACGTTCGAGGGAATATTTCGACAAACACGTTCTCAAAGACGTCGCGCCGCCGTCGTCGGAAACGCTCGAAGTCTTGCGTAAAAACGGCGTCGATACGGTCGATATTAACGTGTTTTACGACAAATGCTTGCCCTACGCTCGCCAAGGGTTGGCCGATTATCTCGACGGCGTCGAAACTTACGCTAAAGAAGTGAAAGAGCTTTTGCTTCTCGCGTCCGAGGAGGCCGACGAATTGGAATTAACGAAGGAAGAGCTTGACGAATGGCATTCGTTTCACTCCAATATCGACGCGTACGATACGTTTGCTCGCGAAACCTTTCGAGCGCAAGAGTTGCAACTTCAAATATATTATATCGGCTATTTGGACGTGTTGACGACAACGCCGAAATCCGTTTATTCGGTCGCGCGACCGCTATTTGAAAAAACGGCGCTTTTCGCCGGGATTCCGATGGAGCAGTCGCGAGAGGATTTGACGACCGCTCGAAAAAATTGCGAAGAACAGTTGCGCAGAATTATTTCGCGACTAGATCGGGCGTTGCTTGAAGAACGTTTAAACGTCGAGAAGGGAAAAAAAGACAACTTAGAAACCTTGAAAAACAAGAACGAGCTTTCGGATAAACGCGAGAAAAAAGAAAACGACGTCGAAGCTCTTGAAAACGAGCTTAACGAAAAGACGGAGGAAATCCGGTCGATTTACGACGAATCGGCGGCTAAATTCGCGCTCGTCGAAGGCGACTCGTTCGGCGTTTGTTGGGGAAAAATTTTGCGACTGGCTTCTTTCTTGCGTATGAATATGGTTGTGGAAATTACGCCGTCGCAAAAGATTTTGAGCGATATTACCGCGCGAATCGACCAATGCGTCGAGCTTTGCGCCGAGGAAGCGTCGAATCTCAACGCGTTCGCGACGGCGGCGAAACGGTATTTTACGCTCCTCGCCGAAGGCAAAATCGAGGACGCCGGGCTGATCGTCGCTTTTATCGAAAACGACGCGGAGCATCCAAATCTGCGACCGGGCGACATTATTTGGAAAGTCGACGGCAATCTCGTTCATAATTTCAACGAATACGAGAAAAATTTTGCCGACGGCAAGTTCGGGCACAAAATCGAGCGTCTCCGCTTCGACGCCGACGGCGCTCCGACGTTCGAGACCTACGAGACGGTCGAAGGTTCGCCGCGCATCGCGCTTATGCCGTTTACGGAAGAGGAGTAACGGCGTCAGAGGAGAAAAGACGCGCCGATCTCCGATTAAACGCGGATTAGCGCGTCGGGGCGCCGGCTTTTAAACGCGGACTTTAATGTGTCGATAATAGTTGTCGTTCTTGAATTATGGGCGGTTTGGGGGTACGACGATGTGGGATAAGAAAAACTTAGCGAAGTCTTACGACGTCTTTATTAGTTATCGGCGCGATAAACGCGGCGTCGTTGCCGCGCACTTAGTCAAAGCCCGGCTTGAAAAAAGCGGATACCGTGTTTTTCTCGACGTCGAAGAATTACGACAAGGCGATTTCAATAAAGCGTTGTTAGCGCGTATTGAAAGTATAGAACATTTTGTCGTCATATTAACGCCGAACTCCCTAGAGCGGTGTTACCAAAAAGGCGATTGGCTCTATCGAGAAATTAAATGCGCGTTCAAACACAATAGGAATATTGTTCCTATTATGTTTGACGATACCGAAGCGGCGCCTCCGCCCCCGCCTCGGGAAACGGATTCGCTTGAAGCCCGGAAGCGTAATCGTTGCGTTTATAGAAAATTGCAAAAGTTGTATAACTTTCAGGCTTGCGTATGTCGGTCGGAGAGTTTAACGCGAGATTTACGGCGTTTATCGGACTATTTGCCCTTAGGTTATTTACGCGCCGCGACGCGCGTTTGTTGTTCTCGTTGGTTTAGCGGCGTATTGGCGGGAATTTGCGTCTTAGCGGCGCTCGTCCCGAGCGTATGTTACCAACGACAGCGAGAACAACTGCTAACGGAAAACCTAGATATTTCCGTTAAATACGAGATGGGCGCCGTCGCTTACTTAATTCAAGAAGCGGCAAAGTTTAGCTGTGAGTCGTATGATAACGAAGCCGTTGTCGCTTACGATGACAAACGAATACGGCAAGAGTATCAAAAATTAAAAAATTATTACGAACATCAAAAAGAGAATAAAGTTTTATCGGAGACGACCAAGAAGACCAAATCGGCAAGAATAGATAAAACAGTAGACGAATATATAACGAAACGTAATAAAATACATCAAGCTTTAGACGAGTATTTCAATAATTTTGGAAATGAAGAAGCGCGATTTTTAATTTCCGAGGTTATAAAGGAGTATAACGACTTGCAACAATGGTACGATAGCAACGACTTGCCGGGAACTGTTAGGTTGCGTCTTATCTCGTTAGACAACATAATGAGAGAAGTTGGGCAACAAAAAATGGCGCAATTAGAAGTTGGGCAACAAAAAATGGCGCAATTACAGAAGGAGTATGCAAGGAAAAAAGAAAACCTCGACGCTTATCGTCAACGGTTTATTTTAAGCGAAAAGTCGCCGCAAGATGTTGAATTTTATTTTTCACACTAGACGAATAAGCGATTGGATTTTTAAAAAGGATTTTCGTCGTTTGCTCATAAGGTTAATATAAGAACGACGTAAAACCCCGTTGCCTAATACTTTTTACTTTATTTACGATTAAAGGAAAGAAATACGATGGCCGAAAAAACACCTTACGTTCCGCGACCAATCGACACGCAAAGCGTCGAGCTCGCGCCGGAAATTTTAGCTCTCGCCGAACGCCTCGCCGAAAACGCGCACGACGTTTGGGCCGTCGGACGCGTTCGCGAAGGTTGGCGCTACGGTCCGACGCGAAACGACGAACGTAAAGAGCATCCCGATCTCGTTCCGTACTCCGAGCTTGCCGAGTCGGAAAAGGAATACGACCGAAAGACCGCGCTCGAAACCTTAAAGGCGATCGTCGCGCTCGGTTTCGTCGTTACGCCGCCTCAAAAGTAAAATCGTTTTTTCGGCGCGGCGGAGTTTTGCCAGCGTCGCGTTTGCTTATAACTTCTATTTCAAGAGTTTAATGCGTTATGCCTTATCAAATTCGAAGCGCGAGCTTGCGCGACCTTTTCGTTTGCCGTCGCGTCGACGAAGAAATCCCGGTCTATCCGTTAACGCTTGGCGTTACGGGACATCGACGCGTCGCGCCGGAAGCGGTCGAGATCGTTAGAGAGCGGACTCGCGACCTGTTAACTCGACTGGCCGAATATTGGCGCAAGGAACAGGGAGCGAAGGGGAATGAGATAAGTCCCGCGCCGTTCGTCGTTTATAACGGTTTGGCCTCGGGCGCCGACTCCTTGGTCGCCGAAGAAGTTTTGCGTCTCAAAGCGACGCGACCGGAACTCGACGTTCGACTCGTCGCGGTTCTGCCGGCGCCGCGCGCGATTTACGAGCAAGATTTCGCGCCGGGAGAGGAACTCGAACAATTTCGACGCCTTGTCGCGAGCGTCGACGACGTCGTCGAACTCAAATTGACGGAAGAAAATCGACGTTGGCTTGAACAGCGTCCCGACGCGACGCTTCCTTGGGAATTGCGAAAAGCGCAGTACGAAGCGTTGGGACGAAGTTTGGCGGAGTCAAGTTTTTACGTCTTGGCGCTTTGGGACGGCGTCGAAGCGCGGCTCGAAAACGGCGAAGTCGTCGACGACGACCGAGGCGGAACGGCGGACGTTGTGCGGATGAAAACGACCGCGCTTCCGGCGGCGTGCGCTTCGACGCTTCAAGTCGAGGCGACGTCGCGTTTTCGAGAGCGTTGCGAAACGCAACCGTTCGGCGCCGTTTTTCACGTCGCGACCCCGCGAGGCGGCGACGCCTCGACGCTTGAATCCGGACTTAAACCGGGCCAATGTTTTATTTGCGTTGGCGACGAAACGACGGGCGCGGAAGCGGAGCGTTTGCGTCGTTTGCCGCTCGACGATTTCGACGCGTTTTTTGGGACGCAGCGAGCGCGAGCGAGGGTAAAAAGCGCGTTGCGGAGGTGCGTAGCGACGATTCGGACGTACGCCGGCGCGTTCGTTCAAACGTTGGCAAAGACGCCGCGAACGCCCAAAACAAGGTCGAGCGATGTTCCGAGGAAGTTGCGAAAGCGCGTCGCCGCAAAGTTTAAAGCGTTGAAAGAAGCGGCGGAAACGATCTATTTCCAAATCGCGCTCGAACCGTTCGATTCTTTGACGGAGGAAGGGCGCGCGTTGTACGAAACTAAAAAGCCGTTGAAGGAGACGGCGCGTTTCAATCGAGACGTCGTCGACGGGTACGTGAACGAGGAAACGCGGGAAGCGCGGCAAAAGTCGGTCGACGACCTGCTGGGCGACGATTGCGCCGGAGTCGACGCCGAAACGAAATTTTTAGTCGAGCGTTACGCCGTCGCCGATTTGGCTTCGATGGCGTTTCAAAAGAAATTTTTTATATTGGCGGGCTTCTATCTTTTAATTTTAGGCGTTTTTAACGTCGTTATTTGCGCGTTGACGCTCTTAGAAACGCCGTTTTTAAAAGCGTTTGAAAACATCAATTTCGCGAGCGTCTCTTGGGCGGCGGGGACGATGGAAAGGCCCGCGACGCGGGAAATGTTGATTGGCGCGTATTACGTTTCTCTGGTAGCCGTCGTCGTATTGTTTTTTTTGCAAAGTTGGTGGGCGTATTACGAGCGGTACCATCGTTACCGAGCGTTGGCCGAAGCGTTGCGCGTTCAAATTTTTTGGCGCGTCGCCGGAATTGCCGACGTCGTAGGCGACGCTTATTGGACGCATCAAATTAAAGAGCTTAATTGGCTTCGTTTTATCGCCAAAAGTTCGACGGCGTCCGTCGGCGCGCCTTCGCAAGCCGACTATACCGTCGCGCTGGCGCGTTGGGCGCGCGAACAACGAAAATTTTTAGAGGGGCGCATTCGAAAATTTCAACGTAAAGAGCGCGCTTGGATCGCTGGGGCGGATCTTTGCCTCGGTCTTTGCGGTCTTGCTCTTTATGCGTTTTGCGTCCGGTTGGTTTGAAGGAGCCGTTGTTGCGGGAGTTATATCCGTTTTGACTTCCGCGTCGAGTTTTATGGCCGTTTGTTGCTTTACTTGGAACCGTTTGCGCGCTTACGGTTCGCAACGCAAACGCTACGTTAAGTCGCTCCCGATTTATCGTCGCTTTGAAAAGAAATTAGCGGAGCTTAACGCCGCGGCGGTCGAAATTGGAGCGGACGTCGCCAAGCTCGACCGAGAGCGACAAGAGCGCTTGCGCGACCTAGGCGAGATCGCGCTTTCCGAAAACGCCGATTGGTTCCTCGCCAAACGCAAACTTGAACTTCCGAAATAAGACGCGTTGTCAACGCGAATTGAAAACGTTGCAACCGTCGTTAATACAATGATAACGTCTTGGATGCGACAGAGAATAATAATGCGGCGACCGGCGCTTGCTCCGGCGCGAAAAACGAGTCTTACCGTTATTTCGCGTTTATCAGTTACGGCAGCAAAGACGCGAAAAGCGCGAAGTCGTTGCAGCGTCGGAGCGAGGCGTATAAACTGTCGGCGACGCTTTGTAACGAACCGGAAACGGAGCGGGACGTGAAGTTTCCGAAGCGCCTCGCGCCGATTTTCCGCGATATAACCGACCTCGAAGCCGGCGTTTGGGGACGTTTGAGCCGGCACGAACTGCAAGGCTCGAAGTTTTTGATCGTCGTATGTTCTTCTAATAGCGCGACTTCCGCTTGGGTGAATCAAGAGGTCGAGAGCTTTATTTTGATGAAGCGTTACGACCGAATCATCCTCTATATCGTCGACGGCGAGCCGAACGCGAGCGACCCGAGCCAAGAGGCGTTTCCGCCGATTCTGCGTCGCAAGCCGGAGTTTTTAACGTATGACTCGACGTCGCCGGAAGAAGCGGCGGGGTTCGTCGTGAGCCGACGCTATCAAAGGAACGGCGTTTACGACGGTTACGTCGGCGACGCGGACGGCGTCGTCGGTTTCCGTTATAAACTGGACGACTTGGGGCGCGTCGTCGAGACGATTTACTTAGACGTCGAGGGGAACGGCGTAATTAAGCGAAAGTTTGACGAAAGCGGCAACGTCGTTAGGGCGTGTTGTTATAATTCATCCTCCCCCTTGCGCAACCGTTGCGAAATGATATAATGCGCGCATAAAGATCACTAAAAAACAATACCCAAAAATCGAGTCGCTTGTGCCAAAACCGCGCGGTAACTTTACCGTTAAACACTTAAAGGATTTGTGCGCAATGTTTTACGTCGCCAGAAACGGTTGTGAACAGCGCGCTCTGCCTCAACGCCAGGGATTAGGAACACGGTCTATCGCCGCTTTCGACGTCGGGCTGAAAACGGCGTCTTGTCGCGCGTATTGGAAGTTCTTCAAAACGAAGAGTTTATCGGCGCCGATTTTTTGGTTTTGTCGTTAGATTCGACGTTCGTAAACTCGAGTCCGAGCGCCGCCGGAGCTTTAAAAAAACGGGCCGCAAGCGATCGGTCGGACGAAGGGCGCAAAACGACTCGCGACCAAGGTTCGCGCGATCGTCGCCGGGCCGACGCTTCCGGTCGCGCTAAAACTCTCGCCTGGGAACGTCGGCGACGCGCCGTTCGAATGCGAACCGCTCCGAAACCTTAACGCCAAACGACTTACAACAAAGTTCGTTTAATGAATCGCGCTTACGAAGGCGACGAAACGCGTCGAACGGCCAGCGACGTCGGCTTGAAACCGGTCGTTTCGCCGAAGCGTAACCGACGGAATCCTCGTACTTACGACAAAAACTTTACAAACGCCGCAACGAAGTCGAGCGTTTCTTTCGTCGCGATGTTGAAGATTTCCGACATATCGCGACGCGTTACGATAAGCTCGACGTTATGTTTTCGGCGTTTTTAAACTTTGTAGGGCGTGTTGTCGTTAACGATTAAGTAAAATAACGATTGTTAATGTCAACACGCCTAGCGCGGAACGTCTGCGAGCGATTTCGACGGCGTATCTCCGCCCGACTCGACGCTTGAAAACGGCGCCCGCGAGACGTAGCCAGCGACGACGAAGCATATACGTCAGACTCGACGCTTGAAAACGTCCCCCGCGAGACGTAGCCAGCGACAACAAAGCATACGCCAGACTCAACGCTTGAAAGACGGCCCCCGCGAGACGTAGCCAGCGACGACGAAGTATATACGACAGACTCGACGCTTGAAAGACGGCCCCCGCGAGACGTGGCCAGCAACGACGAAGTATATACGTCAGACTCGACGCTTGAAAGACGGCGCCCGCGAGACGTGGCCAGCAACGACGAAGTATATACGTCAGACTCGACGCTTGAAAACGTCCCCGCGAGACGTGTGGCCAGCAACGACGAAGTATATACGTCAGACTCGACGCTTGAAAGACGGCCCCCGCGAGACGTGGCCAGCGACGACGAAGCATATACGTCAGACTCGACGCTTGAAAACGTCCCCGCGAGACGTGTGGCCAGGAACGACGAAGTATACGCCAGACTCGACGCTAAATCGCCGCTTTGTCGAAAACGAAAAATGGCGCCCAAAGGCCAAGCGCGGAGCGCCGGTCAAGCGACGCGTGAAAAGAACGAATGAAAATTGAAAAAAAACGAGCGAACGTCGACGAATTACGCGATCGCGCCGACGTTTTTTTGCGAAATTTTTTCAAGCGCAAAAAAAGACCGAAACCGTCGCGCCTCGTAAATTTACGAGTGAAACAACGATTTCGGTCTCTCTCGACCGCCCAAACTCAGGCGGACAATTATACCAGAACCAAAATTCCTTGCAAGCCCTAGCGGTTCCGCAATCGATTGCGCGACGGTTTCCATTATACCAGAACCAAAATTCCTTGCAAGCCCTAGCGAGTTGATGGACGACGCGCTAGTTGTCGATATTATACCAGAACCAAAATTCCTTGCAAGCCCTAGCATTCGCGGCGCAAACCATACAGTTCAGGGCATTATACCAGAACCAAAATTCCTTGCAAGCCCTAGCAGAACGGTCGGCTCCTTTGCCTCTCGATCTATTATACCAGAACCAAAATTCCTTGCAAGCCCTAGCAAAATGGTCGACGTCGTACTCAATATCGTCATTATACCAGAACCAAAATTCCTTGCAAGCCCTAGCCCGCTCCGCGTCATACGCTCGGCGCTCTTATTATACCAGAACCAAAATTCCTTGCAAGCCCTAGCTTAGTTGGTTCGCGCCGGTTCTCGACTTGATTATACCAGAACCAAAATTCCTTGCAAGCCCTAGCTTGCGTTCGCGATTCGCAACGACCGCCGAAATTATACCAGAACCAAAATTCCTTGCAAGCCCTAGCGCGTTTGACGGCGAGCGTCGACCGGGCGCATTATACCAGAACCAAAATTCCTTGCAAGCCCTAGCACTACAAGGGGTAGTATCGATGGAGGTTAAATTATACCAGAACCAAAATTCCTTGCAAGCCCTAGCACGCTTGACGACGAACGCCGAGCGCTCCTATTATACCAGAACCAAAATTCCTTGCAAGCCCTAGCATGTTTTTGCCTCACGCCGAAGCATTGCCTATTATACCAGAACCAAAATTCCTTGCAAGCCCTAGCCGCTTTATCAACGAACGGAGGAAAACGACGATTATACCAGAACCAAAATTCCTTGCAAGCCCTAGCCGAACGGCTCCGTTACAACGCGCTCGCCGATTATACCAGAACCAAAATTCCTTGCAAGCCCTAGCCTCTTCTTTGCCTGTTAGGGCGTGTTGTCAATTATACCAGAACCAAAATTCCTTGCAAGCCCTAGCTCTTCGAGCGTCGAACGCGGCGCGATAGGATTATACCAGAACCAAAATTCCTTGCAAGCCCTAGCAGCCGCGCGACGCGGTTCCGGAGCGCGTCGATTATACCAGAACCAAAATTCCTTGCAAGCCCTAGCACAGGCGGACGAAAGTCAAACTCCGGATTGATTATACCAGAACCAAAATTCCTTGCAAGCCCTAGCAATCCCCATTAGGACAAATTCGGGCGCGTCATTATACCAGAACCAAAATTCCTTGCAAGCCCTAGCTGGATCGTTGTCGTACTTTCAGACGCTAACATTATACCAGAACCAAAATTCCTTGCAAGCCCTAGCAGGCTTAACCGTCTCGGCGGGTTCTCGGGATTATACCAGAACCAAAATTCCTTGCAAGCCCTAGCAGATCGTGCGGGATTTATCGATCAAACGCCATTATACCAGAACCAAAATTCCTTGCAAGCCCTAGCCCGGGGTTGCCGACACAAACAACCGCCTCAATTATACCAGAACCAAAATTCCTTGCAAGCCCTAGCCCGAACGGGGTTCGGACGCGTTTAGCCAAAATTATACCAGAACCAAAATTCCTTGCAAGCCCTAGCAGACGAGGGGCCGAGGTTGTCGAAATCGTCATTATACCAGAACCAAAATTCCTTGCAAGCCCTAGCAGCGTCGCAAAATACAGTCGCCTTTGTCTTATTATACCAGAACCAAAATTCCTTGCAAGCCCTAGCGACCTCCGGCGCCTTGCTTTTGTCGAGTCATTATACCAGAACCAAAATTCCTTGCAAGCCCTAGCATAACGAGAGTGCGATAGTTGTGCTTTTGATTATACCAGAACCAAAATTCCTTGCAAGCCCTAGCGAAAACGTCAAGGGGTTTTCCCGGAAAATATTATACCAGAACCAAAATTCCTTGCAAGCCCTAGCACCTTGATGAAACGCAAAGGAGTCTACGCAATTATACCAGAACCAAAATTCCTTGCAAGCCCTAGCCAGAGCGCCGCGCAGTTGTTCGCTCATTATTATTATACCAGAACCAAAATTCCTTGCAAGCCCTAGCCAAATCCTAAAAGACTTTGTTCAGCGCCGTATTATACCAGAACCAAAATTCCTTGCAAGCCCTAGCAAACCGAGCGCCACCGTTTTTTCAGTCAGAATTATACCAGAACCAAAATTCCTTGCAAGCCCTAGCAGCAAGTTGTCGACGTCCGTCGGTTTGTCGATTATACCAGAACCAAAATTCCTTGCAAGCCCTAGCTTCGACGCGTCGACTTCGTGTTTCAAAAAATTATACCAGAACCAAAATTCCTTGCAAGCCCTAGCGGAGTCGCCGCGCTATGCAAAGTCGCTTGGATTATACCAGAACCAAAATTCCTTGCAAGCCCTAGCCGAAACCGCGCTTGTTTCCGTGTCGATATAATTATACCAGAACCAAAATTCCTTGCAAGCCCTAGCAATGTTCACTCGGAGCCGCTTTAAACAAAATTATACCAGAACCAAAATTCCTTGCAAGCCCTAGCCGGCTCTTTCCATTTTGGAAACTACCACTATTATACCAGAACCAAAATTCCTTGCAAGCCCTAGCGAAAAACCGCGTCGCGCGCGCGTCCGCAAGATTATACCAGAACCAAAATTCCTTGCAAGCCCTAGCAAACGCGTCCGAACGCGCGGATTGCCCATTATACCAGAACCCAAATTCCTTGTAAACCTTAGGGTTGCCATTAACGTTTAAGTAAAATAACGGTTGCGACAAAGTTTAAAAACGCCGAAAACATAACGTCGAGCTTATCGCAACGCGTCGCGATACGTCGGAAATCTTCAACAACGCGACGAAAGAAACGCTCGACTTCGTTGCGGCGTTTGTAAAGTTTTTGTTGTAACGCCAAGAATTGCGTCGGTTGCGCTTCGGCGGAACGACCGGTTTCAAGCCGACGTCGCGAGCCGTTCGACGCGTTTCGTCGCTTTCGTAAGCGCGATTCATTAAAATAAACTTTGAACTAAGTCGTTTAACGTCAAGGCTTCGAATAAGTTTGCGACCGACGGGCGCGTCGCCGACGTTCCCAGGCGAGAGTTTTAACGCGACCGGAAGCGTCGGCCCGGCGACGATCGCGCGAACCTTCGTCGCGAGTTGTGTTTACGCCCTTCGTCCGACCGATCGCCTGCGGCCCGTTTTTTTAAAGCTCCGGCGGCGCTCGGACTCGATTTTACGAACGTCGAGTCCAACGACAAAACCGAAAAGTCGGCGCCGATAAGCTCTTCGTTTTGAATGACTTCCTGCACGCGCGACAAGACGCCGTTTTCGACCCGACGTCGAAAGCGGCGATAGACCGTGTTCCTAATCCCTGGCGTCGAGGCAGAGCGCGCTGTTCACAACCGCTTTCGGCAACGTAAAGTATTGCGTTCAAAACCTTTAAGCATTCAACGGCAAAATTACCGCGCGGTTTCGGCAAAAGCGACTCGATTTTTGGGTATTGTTTTTTAGCGATCTTCATACGCGCCTTATACCATATTCGCAACGGTTGCGTAAGGGGGAGGATGAATTATAACAACACGCCCTAACAACGCAGGCGTCTTCTGATCGGCTCGACAATATTGTCTTTAACAACGACGCTCAACACTAAATTTTCGGCGGATAAAACGGTAATTCCAAAACCAGGAAATCGTTTGTTTTTAGCGCAATATCTTAAAAAAGAACCTTTGATTACTTCTGAAACAGTAAGCCAAATTTCAGAACGTTCATTCGCCTTTGGAGGAGTAAATCCAAAAACCGAATCGTCGTCCCTTATCCCCTCGCCGACTTTCATTGCATTAGCTTCACCCCGGCGACGGCGCAATACGGCGGCTTCCCTCTTAAATCGGCGTTTGTTCCCTTTGTTCCCCTTGCCGCCTTTCATCGCATCAGGTTCGCCCCGGCGACGGCGCGATACGGCGGCTTCCCTCTTAAATCGGCGTTTGTTCCCTTCGTTCCCCTTGCCGCCTTTCATTGCGTCAGCTTCACCCCGGCGACGGCGCGATACGGCGGCTCCCCTTTTAAATCGGCGGTCGTCCCCCTTGCCGTCTTTCGTCGCCTCAGGTTCGACCCGGAAACAACGCAAAGCGACTGCCCCCTTTATTAATGCGCCCGAACGCGGTATAATGAGGGCGTTTTCCCCGTCGTTTTCCCCCTTTTTTCTTGAAAGGTTTCGCCGATGTCCGCCTCCTACCGCGTTCCCGTTTCCCGACTCGCCGCTTCCGAAGCGACCGTCCCCGGCTCGAAGTCGCTGACCAACCGCGCCCTCCTGCTCGCCGCATTGGCCGACGGAACGTCCGAGCTGACCGGCGTTTTAGACTCCGAGGACGCCCGGCTGATGCTCGAATCCCTCCGGAAACTCGGCGTCGAAATCGACTTCGACGCCAAAGCCTGTCGCGCGGTCGTTCAAGGGCGAGGCGGCGACTTCCCGGTCAAATCGGCGGAACTTTACGTCGGCAACAGCGGAACGACCGCCCGCTTTCTCACCGCGGCGCTCGCGTTCGCCGACGGCGGCGAGTATCGAATCGACGGCAAACCGCGAATGCGCGAACGTCCGATCGGCGACCTGCTGACGGCGCTAAGCGCGCTCGGTTGCGACGTCGTCGCGGAAGCCGGAAACGATTGCCCGCCGCTAATCCTCCGGGGAAAACGCGACGTCGGCGGCGAAATCGGAATCGCGGCGAACGTTTCGAGCCAATTTTTGAGCGGGCTCCTAATGGCGGCGCCCTTGGCGAAACGCGGCGTCGTCGTCAATATCGACGGCGACCTCTCGTCCCGACCTTACGTCGCGATGACGCTTGAAACGATGCGGTCGTTCGGCGTCGCGGTCGAGTCCGACGCGGCGTTCCGGCGGTTCTCCGGCTTCGACTCCGGCGCTTACCGCGGTCGCGTTTACGCGATCGAACCGGACGCGTCGGCGGCGAGCTACTTCTTCGCGCTCCCGGCGATTTTGGGCGGCGAAATAACGATTCGCGGCCTTTCGCGGCGTTCGCTCCAAGGCGACGTCGGGTTCGTCGACTGTTTGGAGCGGATGGGCTGCGACGTTCGCTGGGACGACGACGCGATTACCGTCGAACGTAAAACGCTCGCCGACGGGACGTTAGCGCCGCTAACCGGAATCGACGTCGATATGAACGAGATCAGCGACGTCGCGCAAACGCTTTCGGTCGTCGCGCTCTTCGCCGATTCGCCGACGCGGATCCGCAACGTCGCGCATATGCGGCGCAAGGAGACCGACCGGGTTTCGGCGGTCGCGACGGAGTTGCGCAAGTTCGGCGTCCGCGTCGACGAGTTCGAAGACGGCCTCCAAATTTGGGCCGGTTCGGACGTCGAGTTAACCGGCGCAAAAATCGCGACTTACGACGATCACCGAATGGCGATGAGTTTCGCGCTCGCGGGCCTTCGCATTCGGGGCGTCGAAATCGAAGACCCGGGCTGCGTCGCGAAAACTTATCCGAACTTTTTCGCCGACTTGGAAAAAGCGACGCGTCCGGTCGCCGAGTAAATCGTCGAGCCAACCGTCGTTTCGCCGCGCGATTTTCCGTCGCTCGACGCTCCTTTCCCTTTAACGGACAAGCGTCGAGCGACGTTTCTTTTTGGACGCCGTTTCAGAACATTTTTCAATCTTTTCAAAGCGCGTCTTTTTCGCGAGTTTTTTTTCGCAAACACGACGCTCAAACGCCGCCGGCCGAAGATTATTGCAACAGATTCAAAATAATCAAAACACTCGTTTTATTGGGGAGCCGCGCCGCTTTTTTCGCGTCGTTCGCTATTTTTTGAAAAAATTTCGAAAAAAACGTTCTTTTTTCGTCAGGTTGGACGTCTGGTGGGAGAGGTCGACTTGACGCGTCGTTGACCGGCGTTATTCTTAAAGATAAGTCGCGAGCGCAAACGGCGCCGCTCGTTTTCGTTCGCGCCGTCGTTTGTTTGTCGTTCAAGCGCGAAAAACGAAAATTTCCGCCGACGTCGCGAGGCCCGCCTAAAACGCGCGGACTCAATCGAATCGCCCCCCAAACGCAAGGATTTAACCGATGCAAATCGACGTTTTACTCCCGACCGGAACGCGAACGGTCGACCTCGAAGAATTGAAAGAACTCGTTCGACAAGGCGTCGTTCAACAGTCGACGCTCCTCGAAACCGGCGGGCAACGCGGCAAAGCGAAAAACGTTCCCGCGCTGAAACCGATTTTCGCCGAACTCGCCGCCGCGCCAACGCAAGCGCCGGAACCGCCGAGCTTTCCGCCGATTCCGACGCCGCCCGAATCGCCGCGAACGGTTGAATCGCCGAACGTTCCGTCGATTCCAACGCCGCCCGAACCGCCCGTCGTCAAATCGCCGCAAACGTCAATCGCTCCGTCGACGTCGGCGTCTCCGCCCCCGCCCGTTTTCCCGTCGATTCCGGAAGAACCGCGACCGCTCGTTTTCCCGCAAATCGCGACGCCGGAACCGCCGCGTCCGCTCGATGTTTCGCGACTTGAACAGCCTTCGACGCAAGAAATCGCGTCTCCTCCAACAGAAACGACAAACGCCGCGACGCCGCCCGAACCGCCGCGTTTTCCCGAAGTTTCGACAAGCGACACGCTGTCGCAATTCCCGCCGATTTCGCCGGAAAATAATTCGCTCGTCCCGGAAAACGCCGCCGTTTTTCCGCGCGTCGCGCCGTCTTCCTCCGCTAAAAGTCTCAAAGCGGTTCGCGCCGCCAAACTCGAGTATTGGGTCAAATGGGGACGCGGTTTTCTCGCCGTTTTCGACGTGGCGTTCGCTCTCGCCGCGCTCGTTTATTTTGTTAAATTCGTTTTCCCAGCGATTTCCGATGTTTTTAAGGCGATCGACACGCCGTTTTATAAAGAAACGCTTCTAGTTTGCGGTTCGACATTTTTCGGTTTCTTACTCGCGGCGTTTGGGTACGGCCTCGCGACGATTCTATTTCGCATTCTCTTCGCCGCCACCGCTCTTTACGCCGCGAGCTGCGAAGAAGAAGCGCGAAACTCCCGTTAAACGCCGCCGCTTCGCCGTTCGTTTCGCTTAATTTAAGGAGTTTCCAATGAGCATAAAACCGCTTAATTTCCGTCTCTTCGCTAAGTTCGAAAAAGTCGAAACGCAAACGACTTGCAACCCGGTCGAATATTTTTTTCACTTCGTTTCCGCAAGCGGCCCGTTCGTCGTCCAGGTAACGAAAGAACAATTCGCCGCGCCGCCGACGCCAAACGCGTTCGGTCGGAACGACGCGGACTTGTAACGAAAGAACAATTCGCCGCGCCGCCGACGCCGGGAAGTTGCGTTTGGATTGAAGGCGGCGTCTATTCGGATCGTCTTCAACTTAACAATATTTTTCTTCCCAACGCCAAATTTCCCGAACCGTCGCTTGAAGAACAGGAATACGACGGCTATTTCGACGGCGTTTGTCGCCTTCAAACGTCTTCGTTCATTGATAAGCAACGCCAAAGACGTTACAAAGTTCAGCTAGGCTCCTGGGGATATAGTTGCGAGCTTTTTATCGATAAACTGGGAATGTACGCCGAGATTCCCTTGCAAGGGCTTTTGGTTTGTATAAAAGGGCAAATTAAAATGGTTAAAAAAGACCATTGGAAGTTTTGTTATCCGCGTTTGCACCCGACCGATTTCAAACCGTATATATTCCCGACGAAGCCGTCCGCGCAATAAATTCGTTATATTTTCTCATTTACAAGAAACAACAACGGATTCGCCGCGTCGAGAAACGCCGGTTCGGGCTTTTCTCCAACGTTGCGAATCCGTTGTTTTGCGTCGAACGGTCGAGCGGTCGAGCGCTTTGCCGCCGTTCTCGAACGCCAAGCGGTTAGCGACGACGGCGGTTTCGTTCCCGGCGAAACGGGAAGGTCGCCGTCGAGCGGTTCGTCGGTTCCGTTCGGTTCGACGTTCGAACGTCAGTCGGCGTTTCCGGACGGTTTGCCGCTTTCGCCGTTTCCGCCGCCCTTTTTCCAACCGCCGGACTTGCCGCCGCCTTTCGGGCCGCCCTTGCCGCCCTTTTTCCAACCGCCGGACTTGCCGCCGCCTTTCGGGCCGCCCTTGCCGCCGTCTTTCTTCCAACCGCCGCTTTTCCCGCTTTTCGGGCCGTTCGACGCTTTTTTCGGAGCGGCTTTTTTCGGCGGTTCCAACCCAAGTTCGCGAGCGCGCGCCGCTTCCTCGCGTTCGGCGGCGATTCGACGTTCGTCCTTCGAAACGAAAATTTTCTCCGGGTCGACCGGAACCGCGATCAGGTCGAGCCCCTGCGCGTCGACGATTTCGCAACGAACGACGCTCCCGACCTCCAAGTCCCGCCCGGTAACGTAAACCAACGGGTCGACGTCCGGCGCCTCCGCGTACGTCCGCCCGACGCAAACGTTGCGCATCGTCGTTCCGCCGTCCGAAACGCCGCGCGAGTCGAGCATTACGTCGACCGTTTGGCCGATAAAGCTCCGGGCGAAGCGGCGCGAAATCCGCTCTTGTTTCGCGCAAATCCGGTCGAGTCGACGGCGCTTGATCTCGTCCGGAACTTGACCGTCCATCGCGGCGGCCGGCGTTCCCGGTTCCGCGGAGAACTCAAAGACGCCCGCGCGCTCGAACTTCCACTTCTCGACGAAATCGACCAACTCTTGATACGCCGCGTCCGTTTCGCCCGGGAAACCGACGATCAAGGACGTTCGCAAAACAAGCCCCGGAATCTCTTCGCGGAGTTTCGCCAGCAAGTCCTCCGTTTGCGCCTTGTCGACGCGGCGGTTCATCTTTTTGAGCAACTCCGAATTGCAGTGTTGGAGCGGAACGTCGACATACGGCAAAATCGACGTCGTTCCGGGCGCTTCCAAGCGGTAAAGCGACGTCAGCTCGTCGCCCCAATGTTGCGGATAAGTATAAAGGACGCGAATCCAATCGAACCAGTTTTTCTCCTTGAGCGTCGCCAAGAGTTGCGCCAAACGCGGCTCGCCGAAGAGGTCGCTCCCCCAGAACGTCGTTTCTTGCGCGATCAAGACCAACTCGCGAACGCCCGCGACCGCCAGCCGCTCCGCTTCGTCGACGATCGTTTCGAGCGGCTTGCTGACGAACCGCCCGCGAATTTTCGGAATCGCGCAATAAGCGCAGAAGCGGTCGCAACCGTCCGCGATCTTCAAATACGCGACGTTCGGCGCCGTCAACGGCGTTCGGAGCGAATCGTCGAGCGTCAAATTCCGCGACGGCGTATAAAGGAAACGCGACGGCGCGACGACGAGCGGCGTTTCTCCCGCTTCCCCGGTTTGCGCGTTTTCGCCGGTTTCAACGTTTTCGCCGACCTCCGCCGTTTCGCCGGTTTCGCCGGTTTCGCCGGTTTCGCCAGCTTCGCCAGCTTCGCCGGTTTCGCAAGTTTCGCTATCTTGCGCGACTTCCGCCGCTTCGCTATTTTCCGCTTCCGCGAAGAGTTCGCAAACGACGTCGACGATTTTCGCTTCGTCGAACGGACTCAGCCAAGCGTCGACTTCCGAGAAGCGCGCCGCCAACTCTTCGCCGTCCGAAACGACCGCGCAACCGGAAACCAACAGGAAGCGAACGCCCCCCGCCGCTTTCTCCGCGACCGCTTCGGCGATAAACTCGGCGGCTTCGTCGCGAGCGGAGCGCAAAAAACCGCAAGTGTTCAAGAGGAAAACGTCGACGCTCTCCGCTTCCGGCGCCATTTCCCCCCCCAACGCGGCCAAGCGACCGACCATCGTCTCCGCGTCGACTAAGTTTTTCGGGCAGCCGAGCGACGCGACCGAAAACGTCCAACCGGGCGTCGGCGCGTCCGGACGAGCGGCGATCTCGGCGACGAGCCTTTCGACCGCGACGACGGACGCCGGTTTTTCGAACGCCGCTTCCAACGGGCAAATTTCGCCGACTTCGACGGTCGACGGAGAAGCGGAAGCGACGGGCGCGGCGTCGACGGCGGGATTATTTGCCGGTTCGGCGCTCGGCGTTTCGGCGGGAATTAAATTTTCGGCGGCGTTTTCTTTCGTCGGCATTTTCGTTTCGTTCGTTCAAAGGACGTTCGCGGGAAAAACCGCCCGGCGCTTCGAGCGTCGGCGGCGTCGATTTTCTCCTTATTAATATAAGCGAGTTCGGCGAAAAAAAAAGGGCCGCGTCGAAATTTTGTCGAGTCGTTCCCTCCGCCGCCCTTGTTTCAAACGCCGAAATAAGGAAAAACGCAAACCAGGTAAAACGCGCAAAATTTAACGCTTTCCGCCAACATATTTTTCAAACGTTTTTGAAAAACCGACGCCTAAAATAATTTTTAGCGCCGGCGCCGGCGTTTTTTTCCTCGTCGACGCGACGACGGTAACGGTTGCAACGCCGACGTTCGACAAAATTTTGTTAAAACTTGAGAAAAAACGGAGAAAAATTTTTGTCAAATTGGAAAAAGCGGGTAAAATAACAACGTAAAACGGTTTTAACGAGCGTTCCGGTCGAAACGAGCGTTCCGTTTCTCCGTTCGCCGCCGTTCGACGCGCCGCTTTCGCTTTGTCCCAACGCGACGCTTCCCCGCCGTTTTCCCCTTTGCCCCGCTTCCCCGTTTTCCCGTTTTCCTTATTTTATCCCGACGCAACAATGCAAACGCTTTTCGCCCTTCGACGCGCTCCTCTCGCCGGTTCGCAACGACGCGCTCCGCGCCGCTCGCTCTTCGGCGCGGCGTTCCTTTGCGCCGTCTCGACGCTCGGTTGCGCAAGCTCCGACGGTCTCTTCAAGGACTCTTGCCTCTTTTCTTCGAAAGACAAGTCGAACGTCGAGCGTCTTTCGTCGAGCGCGGAACGAGAAGTCGTCAACCGAGCGGCGCTCGCCTCGACCGAACGCAAAAACCCTTGGGAATCGACCGAAAGCGAACTCGCGCAAGCGCGCGCTTCCGGCGTCGACTTAAAAGATTACGTTTGGGCGACGCAACGTCCGAACGGCGGCGTTCTTTTCCCGAAAAAACTCCCGGGGCCGGGCCCGGTCGTCGTTCTCGAGCCGAGTACGATCGCGGCGCCGATCGGAACCGAAATCGTTTTGGTCGCCAGTTTCGTCGGCGAAGACTCGACGTATATGCGCGTCGGCGAAAAAATCGAATGGAGCCTTAACGGCGTCGGAACGTTTTTAGCGGCCAACCCGGACGACCGCTCCTGTTGCCTCGACCTAAGCGGCAAAACGGAAAAACGCGTCGACGACCGCTATCTAACGACCGAAACGACCGACAAACTTTGGCGGATTCACCGCGGAACCGAAACGCCGCTCGACGACGTTACCATCCTCCGCGGGCAAACTTGGGCGAGCGTTCAATCGCAGGAAGAAGGAACCAGCTCCGTTTTCGTCTTCTCCGACGAAATCGACAATTGGGATCGACGCAAAGCCTCCGCCGAGATTCATTGGATCGACGCGGCCTTCCGCTTCCCGAAATCGCAAGCGCTCCCGATCGGTTCCGAAGCGACGCTCGCGACGACCGTTCGCCGACGCTCCAATCTCGACCCGCGCCCCGGTTGGATCGTTCGATACGAAGCGGTCTCCGGCGACGTTCTCCTCGGCCCGAACAACGCTCGCGTCGTCGACGCGTTAACCGACGCCGACGGAAACGCTTACGTCGAAATAAGGCAAAAAAACGCGACGTCCGGCGTCTCTCGCGTCTCCGCGACCGTCTTGCGCCCGACCGACGGCGACCAAAAATCGATCCCGGTCGAAAAAACGAGTTTCGCGCTCGCTTGGACGCAAGCGGCCCCGGTCAGCGCGAAACTCGATTTGCCGTCGACCGTCGCGGTCGGCTCCGAATTTAAGGGAACCGCGACGATTACCAATAATTCCGATTTTGTCAATTCCGCCAACTTTATCCTCTCTCTTCCGCCCAACACGACGTTCGTTCGCGGAGAAACGGCGCCGGAAAAGATCGAAAACGGCCGCGTCGTTTGGAAGTTGACCGATCTCGCGCCCCGGTCTTCGCGAACGCTCGGCTTTTACCTCGTTCGCGAAACGTTGGAGCCGATGATCGCGGAAGGCGAAATTCAACTATTATCGCAAAATTCCGGCTCCAACGCCGCGCCGACGCAAGGAAGCGGAACGTCCGTTCCCGCGCCCCAAACGCTCGGAACGACGCCGCCGGTCGAGTCGCCGACCCCGACGCCCGCTCCCGCCGCGCCGCCCGGAGGCGCCCTCCCCGCCGACGGAACGCCGCCGGTCGAATCGCCGACGCCGAACGCCGACCC
Organism: Thermoguttaceae bacterium; assembly: GCA_017436025.1. GTDB lineage: Bacteria > Planctomycetota > Planctomycetia > Pirellulales > Thermoguttaceae > RUG369. The sequence continues at coordinate 136 of JAFSDX010000148.1, read as the reverse complement.
CGCCGCGCAAGCGCCGTCGCTCGGCGCGTTTTCCTTCCCCGTCTCGCCGGTCGCGAACGAGTTCGGCGGCGACGTCGTCGAAATCGCCGACGCGTCCGCGCCGACGTTCGAAACGGTCGCCTTCCGCTTCCCGCCC
>JAFSDX010000147.1 GCA_017436025.1 Thermoguttaceae bacterium | reverse complement strand
TCACCCGCGACGTTTCCGGCGAAGGCGTCCAACAGGCGCTCTTGAAAATGCTTGAAGGAACGGTCGCGAACGTTCCGCCGCAGGGCGGGCGCAAGCACCCGGAACAGCAGTATATTCAGGTCGACACGTCGAACATTCTGTTCATTTGCGGCGGTTCCTTCGTCGGTTTGGACAAGATCGTCGAGAACCGCCTCGGGAAGCGTTCGATCGGGTTTTCGACCGTCGGCGGCTCGCGGCGGAACGAAACGTCGGACGCGTTGACGAACGTAACGCCGGAAGACCTTTGCTCGTTCGGGCTGATTCCGGAACTCGTCGGGCGTTTGCCGGTCGTCGCGTCGCTCGAACCGTTGACCGAAGACGCGCTCCGCCGGGTCTTGCGCGAACCGAAAAACTCGCTGGTGAAGCAGTACCAGAAACTCTTCCGAATGGAGGACGCGGAACTTGAATTCTCCGACGACGCGCTTCAAGCCGTCGCGGAACTGGCGATCGCCCGCAAAACCGGCGCCCGCGGCCTTCGAGCGATTATGGAGAACGCAATGCTCGACCCAATGTTTTCGCTCCCCGACCGCGCGTCCGGCGAACGTTACTTCGTTACTCGCGAAATGATCGAGGGCAAAGCGCCGATTTTGCCCGAATCGCAAGAGACGAGAAAAAGCGCCTAACGCCGTTCGTTAAGCGTTAAAAAGAACCTCGAAACGCCGCGCCCGACCGACGCGGCGTTTTTGCGTTCGAACGGCGCCCGGCGAAACGTCGAGTCGAAAAAGCGGAAAAAACGGAAAAAGCGAAAAAACGCGTCGAAAAACCGGCGCGACGCGACAATTCCGCGCGTTTCCGCCAAACCGTCGCGAAAATCGCCAAGAAAGAGCGGACGCGCTCTTGCAATCGCCGCTTGTTTCGGGTAAAATAAGAAAAACGCGCCTCGGCGACCGTTCGCGGGACGTCGAAAGGCCTTTCATTCGCCTTTTACTCGAAATTTAGGAGTCTCTCCCGATGAAAATTATTTTCGCCGCCGACCCGTTCGCTCTCCCGCTCCGCAAAGCGATCGTCGAACACCTTAAGAAAAAGGGCCACGAAGTGATCGACTTCGGCGCGTCCGAAGAAAACACCGAAATCGCGTACTACGACAGCTGCGTTAAGGCTTGCGAAGCCCTCCAACGCGGCGAAGGCGAACGCGGGATTCTCCTCTGCGGCACCGGGATGGGGATGAGCGTCATCGCGAACCGCTTCCAAGGCGTCCGCGCCTCCGTCGTCGAATCCGTTTTCGCCGCCCGTATGTGCCGCGCCATCAACGACGCGAACGTCCTTTGCCTCGGCGCGATGATTTGGGGCGACTGGATGGCCTGCGAAGCGGTTGACGTCTTCCTGAACACGAACCTCGGCGACGGTCTCGAAGACCTCAAAGAGTTCCTGCAACAAGCCGCGAAAACGGTCGAAAAGATTCAACCGTGATCGCGTTTCCGTCGTCCTCGCGTTTTAACGCTTTGACCGACGCGACCGACGGTTCTCGCTAAAACGAAACGGCGCCGAGTTTTCCGCTCGACGCCGTTTTTCGTTTCCGACGCTTGCCGCTCGCGCTTTCCGAACGCCGAAACGCCGGTCAGTCGAGCGACGCGCCGTCGGCGGTTTCGCAGAAATACGCGGAGTATTTCCCTTCAAGATGCGGGAAAGCCGCCAAATATTCGCGCGTTACCTTCGCTTCGATCTCTTCGGTTCGCGCCGGGTCGACCAACGCCATACAGCAGCCTTTGAAACCCGCGCCGGAAAAACGCCCGCCGTACACGCCGTCGGTTCGCGTCATAATCTCGTACAGCTTCACCAACTCCGGCGACCCGGTTTGCCAATTCTCGATGCTGCTGCGACCGCTCGCGAAAGAAAGTTCGCCGAATTTTTCAATATCGCCGCTTCTCCAAGCCTCGGCGCCCTTTTCGACGCGCTCGAATTCGGTATACCAGTGTTCCGCGCGGAGCCGCCAGTTTTCCGGAAGCCGCTCTTCGAACTTGCGGAAGACCTCGACCGGAACGTCGCGGAGGTTCGTTTCGCCGAACTTGCCGTACTCGAGCCCGGCGTAAGCCTTCAAGGCGTAAGCGGCGGCGCGGCACTCGTCGACGCGCATATTGAACGCCGACCCGGCCAAGCTCCGCTCCAAACCGCTAAAGAAAACGGCGATTTTGAACGGTTTCGTCGCCGGATTGACCGGAATCAGCTCGTAACTTTCGTCGCGCAAGTCCATATAGAGCAAATTGTCCTTGCGGCAGTAAACTTCGCAGCTTTGGTCGAGCTTGCCGCACGCGACGCCGACGTATTTATTCTCCGCTTCTTGCGCGATCGTAATGAGTTCGCTCGGCGAAAGTTTGACGCCGTTAACCTTGCAGAGCGCGGTCAAGAACGTAAGAATCACCGCCGCCGACGACGAAAGTCCGCCGATCGGCAGTTCGCCCTCGACGACGCCGCAAAGCCCGACGTTCAACGGATAACGCGAGTTCAGCGCGACCGTCGCGCCGCGGAGGTGGTCGGCCCAGTCGTTTTGTTTATGATCGGGCGTCGAGCAGACGTGCCACTGCGCGCGTTTGTCGAATTGTAGCGACTGAATCTCGACGACGCCGTTATGCTTTTCGGCGTAAGCCATCCGGATTCCTTTGTCGATGGCGAAACCGGTGATCTTGCCGAGTTGGTGGTCGGAGTGCGCGCCGATCGGGCAAACGCGATACGGCGTGAAAGCGACGCTCTCCGGCTCCTTTTTGTAAGTTTTTTCAAAAGTTTCTAACGCGTTCATAATGTTTGTTTTCCGTCGTTTTCCGTCGTTTCGTTTTAGTCGCGGAAGTAAAGGTCGCGGGTGTAGACCTTATCGAGCGCGTCGGCGATATCGTCGTTGTAACGGTTGGCGACGATCACGTCGGAAACGCGTTTGAATTCGTCGAGGTCGCGAATCACTCGGCTGTTGAAAAACGAGTCTTCCTTCATCGTCGGTTCGTAAATGACGACTTCGATCCCCTTCGCCTTAACGCGCTTCATAACGCCTTGAATCGAGCTTTGTCGGAAGTTGTCGCTCCCGGCTTTCATCGTGAGGCGGTAGACGCCGACGACTTTCGGGTTCTTCGCGATGATTTGGTCGGCGATGAAATCCTTGCGGGTGCCGTTGGCGGCGACGATCGCGGAAATGATGTTTTGCGGAACGTCGTTGTAATTCGCGAGGAGTTGTTTCGTATCCTTCGGGAGGCAGTAGCCGCCGTACCCGAACGACGGGTTGTTGTAATGCGTTCCGACGCGGGGGTCGAGCCCGACGCCGTCGATGATCGACTTCGAATCGAGTCCGCGAACGGCGGCGTAAGTGTCGAGTTCGTTGAAAAACGAGACGCGGAGCGCGAGGTAGGTGTTCGCGAAAAGTTTAACCGCCTCCGCTTCGGTCGGGTTCATAAAGCGCGTCTCGATATTTTCCTTAATCGCGCCCTCTTGCAAGAGCGCAGCGAACGTCCGCGCGGCCTTTTCGAGTCGACGGTTCCCGACCGGCGCGCCGACGACGATGCGGCTCGGGTAGAGGTTGTCGTAAAGCGCGCGCCCTTCGCGCAAGAATTCCGGGCTGAAAAGGATATTGTCGCACTTAAAATCGCGGCGCGCTTTTTCGGTAAAACCGACGGGAACGGTCGACTTTACGACGATCACCGCGTCCGGATTCGCCTCGACGACCTGTTCGATCACCGACTCGACGGAGCTAGTGTCGAAGTAGTTGCGGCTCGGGTCGTAATTAGTCGGCGTCGAGACGATCACGAACTCGGCGTCCTTGTACGCGGAGTCGCCGTCGGTCGTCGCGACGAGATTCAGCTTTTTATTCGCAAGGTAGTCTTCGATTTCCGCGTCGACGATCGGCGATTTTTTCGCGTTCAACTTCTCGACTTTTTCGGGAATCACGTCGACGGCGACAACTTCGTTGTGTTGCGCCAACAAAACGGCCATAGAGAGGCCGACGTAACCGGTTCCGGCGACGGCAATTTTCATTTTACGCTCGCTGTTGTTTTGATATTTTACGAAACGCTCGGTCGCGACGCTTAGCAAACCGTTCCGCCAAACTTGGCGGCGCGAGGACTCGTTCTTTCCCCGCTCGACGCGAAACGACGCCGCGAAAACGTTTTTCTTTTACAAATTTCGAACCGCGAAAAGCGATCCGACCAACGCAATATAGCGCGCGTTTAGTCCCTACGAGGGCGACTCCATGGCGACTTTCGGACGCATTACTCTTATTATCGGCGGAAACGGCGGCAAAAATTAGGCGCGCCCGTCGGTTGGGCGACTATTGCCGCGCTCCGCGTTTAATCTTGTTAATTTTACACGTTCCGCGCGATTCGTCAACCGGGAGCGGCTCTTGGCGCCGTTGAAAAAAGTATCGCGAAAACCGCTCAAGTCGGACGCCTCGAACGAACGATAATACGATAGCGGACACGACGCGAAAAGTCGCTCGACGACGATCGGAAAAGAAACGTTTTTAATAAAATTTCTAAAATTCCGTAATCGTTCGCCGCGTTTCGCATAATAGGGGAGAGTCGACGTCGACGGAACGACGCCGCTTTCGGTCTTTCGCGCGCTTCGCCTTTTCGAAGCGCCGAACGACGTTTCAACGGATTGAAAAAAGCGATTACAATGCCGAATAAGTTGATAAAAACGACCGCGACTTGGGTCGCGACGCTTGCCGCCGTCGCGGGCGTCGTCGCCGCGTCTCGTTGGCGCGAACCTCGTTTTTCCTCCGACGCGCTCGTCGCGAACGTCGCGGCCGATTTGGACGTCGAACCTGAAAAAGTCGAGTTTTCGACCGATTTCAACGAGGCGACGCGGCGCGCGGAGGTCGAAAACAAACCGCTCCTCCTTTTCTTTATGGCGCAGAATTGCCCGCATAGCCGAGCGATGCTCGACGGCGCGTTTTCGAACGAAGAAATCGCTCGACTGTCGCGCAAGTTCGTTTGCGTCGAAATCGACGTCAACGACGAAGACGGCGAAAAAATCTGCGAAGAATTCGGCGTCAACGCGTCGCCGACGATTCAATTCGCCACTTCTCGCGGCGTTTTGCTCCAACGTTTGACGCGCAACCAACCGGCCGCGCTTCTCGAACGGCAAATGGAGGCGGCCTTAACGTCGGTCGCTTGGCGCGCCGCTCGAATGGAGGAAGGAACGAGTTCGACGTTTGTTCGCTAACGGTCGCCCGCCTCTTTCTCGACTCGGTTCGCCGCGTTTTGCCGTCGCCGAGTTCGCCTTAAAAGAAAAAAACGCCGAACGTCGACCGCTCGGCGTTTTGCGTTTCTTGCGTTTTTCTCTTTTTCGTTCGTTTTTTTTCGCCCTTATTCGCCGACGACGGCGAACGACACGTCGTAAACGCCCGCTTGCGCGCAAACGACGAGAATCGGTTCGATCGCGCCGTAAGGAACGTCGCGGTTCGTCCGAATCCGCGCCGCAACCGGCCCGGTCGCCCGACTTTTTTCGCGAACGAGCCGCTCGCGCAACTCCGGAAGCGAAACGCGCTTCGCGCCGATAAAAATCGACTCCGCGTTCGGAACGTTGACGATGATTTTGCCGGTTTCGTCTTTCTCCGCCGCTTCGCCGGACGTTTCGCGCGGAAGCGTCATCTCCATCGCCGTTTCCTCGCTAATCATTTGACTCGACATAACGAAAAAAACGATCAGCAAAAAGGTAACGTCGATCAGCGGCGTCAAATTGAACGCCAACGATTTGGGCTTCGCGCCGTTTGCCGATTTCATCGCGCGCCTCCGTTCGCTCGATTTCCTTGGCGAAAAAACGCGACGTCGCCCCAATTTTGCGCGACGCGTCGCCCCGTTTTCCCGCTTTGCCTATTTTAACGTTTTCCGCTCGCCGAAGCGCCGTCAATCCGGAACGCCCGCCGCCCAACCGGCGAACCGTTCGCGGTAAAATTCGAGGTAGGCATCTTGCTCGATCGCTCGACGCGCTCGCTCCATCAAACGCTGATAATAAGTAATGTTGTGAATCGTCAGCAACACCGGCCCGAGCATTTCGCCGGTAACGAAAAGGTGCCGAATGTACGCGCGACTCCGCCGACACGCCGGACACGGGCAGTCCTCTTCAAGCGGTCGGTCGTCCCGTTCGTACCGGGCGTTCCGCAACCGCATCGGGCCGTAATCGGAGAACGCCATCGCGTTGCGACCGTTGCGCGACGGCATCACGCAGTCGAACATATCGACGCCGCGCAAGACGCCTTCGAGCAAATCTTCCGGCCGTCCGACGCCCATCAGGTAGCGCGGTTTGTTCTCCGGCATATGCGGCGTCGTCGCGTCGAGGCACTCGTACATCGCCGACGGTTCTTCGCCGACGCTGAGCCCGCCGATCGCGTATCCCGGGAAGTTCAGCTCCGCCAACGCTTCCGCGCAACGACGACGCAGGTCGAACTCAAGACCGCCTTGAACGATCCCGAACTGCGCTTGATCGTCGCGAGTATGCGCCTTTTGCGAACGCGCCGCCCAGCGAATCGTCCGCTCCATCGCGTCTTCGACCGCTCGACGCGTATTCGGAAGCGCGATCACGTGGTCGAAAACCATCGCAATATCGGCGCCCAACGCTTCCTGAATCGCGACCGAACGCTCCGGATTCAACGCGATTTTGCGTCCGTCGATGTGCGAACGGAAGACGGCGCCCTCTTCGTTAATTTTTGTAAGTTTCGCCAACGAAAAGAGTTGAAACCCGCCGCTGTCGGTCAGCATCGGTTTCTTCCAACCGCAAAACTTGTGCAGTCCGCCGAGTTCGCGGACGATTTCCTCGCCCGGTCGCAACATCAAATGGTAAGTGTTTCCTAAAACGATTTGCGAACCGGTTTCCTCAAGGAGCCCGATTTCGACGCCTTTCACCGACCCGCGCGTTCCGACCGGCATAAACGTCGGCAATTGAACGACGCCCCGCGGAGTCGTAAATTCGCCGCGACGCGCCGCGGTTTTCGCGTCCTTTTTTAGCAATTTATATTCAAACAACGCTAACTTCCCCAATTTCGAAACGCTTTTCGTCGCGCCGCTCGGCTCGATTCTCGCGCCGAACAACGCGTCTTGCCGCTTCCGCTCGAAACGCCGCTCGACGGAACGCCCCCGAACTAACGTTTTGCCGAACGGTCGACGTTTGCTTGCCGCTTCCGCTCGAAACGCCGCTCGACGGAACGCCCCCGAACTAACGTTTTGCCGAACGGTCGACGTTTGCTCGCCGCTTCCGCTCGAAACGCCGCTCGACGGAACGCCCCCGAACTAACGTTTTGCCGAACGGTCGACGTTTGCTCGCCGCTTCCGCTCGAAACGCCGCTCGACGGAACGCTTTTCGCCGCGACAAGAAAAAACGACCGCTCGCCGGAATCGTCGCCTGTCGCCGACGCGCCGCCGCACGGTCGCTTCAATACCTCGACTCGCCGTTTTTCCGAACGCCGACCGACGCCGACGTTCGGAAACGCTCGTCGGACGATCAATCGCCGCGGAGCTTGACGTTGAAGTTGACCAGTTTTTCGCGAATTTCCTTCAAGCTCGTAACGCCGAAGTTTTTGCATTCGAGGAGTTCGTCCGCCGAACGCTTGACCAATTCGCCGATCGTTTGAATATTCAAGCGGTTCATACACTTGCGAGCGCGCACCGACAGTTTCAAATCGGCGACGTCGCGCGCCAAAACGGTTTGTTCTTCCGGCGAAAGTTGTTGCGTTTCGACCGTCTCGACCGGTTGACGCTCGGTCGAGTGCATTCCGAGTTTGAGACCTTTTTGCTGCAAAATTTCCTTAATTTCGGCCAAAGAGGTTTCGCCGAAGTTTTTGCTGCCGAGCAGGTCTTGCTCGGTGTGTTTGCAGAGGTCGCCGAGCGTTCGAATCTTCATATCTTCCAAGCAGTTGCGGCTGCGGACGGAAAGTTCGAAGTCGGTGATCGGCAAACTCAACACGACGCCCATACGGTCGCGTTTGCGTTGTTCGTCTTCGTCGAAACGCATA
>JAFSDX010000146.1 GCA_017436025.1 Thermoguttaceae bacterium | reverse complement strand
GGCGGCGCTCGGACTCGATTTTACGAACGTCGAGTCCAACGACAAAACCAAAAAATCGGCGCCGATAAACTCTTCGTTTTGAAGAACTTCCAATACGCGCGACAAGACGCCGTTTTCAGCCCGACGTCGAAAGCGGCGATAGACCGTGTTCTAATCCCTGGCGTCGAGGCAGAGCGCGCTGTTTACAACCGTTTTCGGCGACGTAAAGTATTGCGTTTAAAACCTTTAGGTGTTCAACGGCAAAGTTGCCGCGCGGTTTCGGCAAAAGCGACTCGATTTTTTTATATTGTTTTTTAACGATCTTCATGCGCGTATTATACTATATTCGCAACGGTTGCGCAAGGGGGAGGAGGAATTATAGCAACACGCCCTAGAGCGCGGCGAACGCGTCGGCGTAAGCGAGCGGCGAAACGAAGCGACGGTCGGTTAGTTTGGAGATTCGGCGCTTTGAGACTCGGCGAAGCGTTCTAGATAACGCTTCATATCGACGCGGCGCGCCGTGTTCGGGTCGTCTAAGGCCGCTTGGGCTTCGCGGACGAAACGCCAGTCTTTCATTCGTCGCAACGCTTCGAAGCAAGCGGGGGCTAGAAAGGAATCTTGAATCAACGACGCGAAATCGACGCCGTCGCTTCGCCCGGTCGCGGGTAAGATTTTCATAATGAACCAAAAGCGACCCTCCCCGATGCGCTCGTCCCCGATAATTTGGCGAACCATACGATAGAAAATCGGCGATTTCGCCAAACTCCTCTTGCGCGGAAATACCTCGCGAGAAATAATTTGGGTTATTTTGTTGGTAATACTGTACGCAATAAAACGTTGTTTGCCCGGGCCGAGCCTCCAATAATGCGGAGCTTGGGCGAGCGTTTCGTCCGTGAACGCCTCGGCCGTTGTGTAAAGCGTATCCAAGAACCGCAAGAAACCCGAGCAAAAACGCTCGACGCGTTCGTCGGTCAAACGTTCGGCGGTAATATAGATGAAAAGTTCCGTTAGCGGCTCGGCGAGTTCGACTTCCGTATCGAGGTCGAGATAGGGCGAATGAACTCGCGGGCGAGTTACGCAAAACCAGTCGTTATAGGAAAGCGGTTCTTTCATCGAGGTTGCTCCTTAGCGGAAAATGTTGGAACGAAGGTTGGAACGCGCTCGACGACGTTTGCAGGGGCGTTTATTTGAGCGGGGGGCCGTAAATCGAGCGTCGGCGCGGGGCGGGCGTTTCGACGGCGGGGGCGGCGATTGCGTCGAGTTCGAGAGCGTCGACGGCGGGGAGCGCGTCGAAACGGGCGTCGGTTTCCAACGTCAAACCGGATTCGGCGTCGGCGATTTCGTCGGTTTCGGCGTTGGGAACGTCGGCGGGGGCGGTTTCTTGGGAACGCGCGGCGGCGAAAACGTCGGGGCGTTTTGACCGCGTTTCGGATAGGTGGCGGAGGAGAATTTCTTTCGTTTCCCAAATCGCCGCCGGGTGCGCGTGCGCGGTCGTGTGCGCCGCCGGGATTTCGCGCTGACTCTCGACGTCGTCTCGGTTCGAACTCCAAAATTCGACGACGCCGTCGCTCTTTTTCGGCGCGAACCAACGCTTCTCCAACGACGGCAACACCCCGACGACGTTGTTCAACGCGACGTTCTCCGGTATCGGACATTCGTCTAAAGCGGCGAAAATAGGCGACTTCGGCGATAACGAGTCGACGCTCGTCGCCGTTTCTAAAAGCGTCGGATCGTCGATTTGCGACGCGTCCGTTTCGAGGAGCGTCGCAAGCGAGCCCGCCGCCGACGCGACCGTTTTCGGAATCGAAATCGCGCAATCGGCCAACCATTGCGTAAAACCGTTCGCGTAATCGCTCCCGCGGAACGGCGTCGCGATCGTGATAACGCGGCGAACCGACGGGTTCGGCTCGAAGAAAAACCAAGCGCGGAAATTTTCGCGGGTCTCGGCGTCGAAGTCGAGATCGTCGAGCGGAACCGACGAGACGCGCCGCCAAATTCGGTCGCCGCTCTCCGCGACTTGCATTCGCGAGATTAAGCCGCCCATACTGTGCCCGACTAAGACCGTTTGGTCGAGCGCCGGAGCGTCGCCGTCGGGGTCGAGCGTTTCCCGAAGGTCGCGCAAGTCCGAGCGGAGCTGCGCCGCCGAAATCCAAAACGGTTGGCCGGTCGGGTAAAAGTAAAACCAAAACTGGTAATTGTCGCAAATTTCCGGAACGTTCCGCAACGCGTTGTACATTTCGAGCCAAGTGATCGGCGACGAACCGAGCCCGTGCGTCATCACGACCGGGATTTTCGCCGGGTCGTAAGGTTGGAGCATGTACAAACCTTGGAGCGTGCGCTCCCGCGTCGGCGAGTGCGTCGGGATCGTTTCGAGGAGCTTTTCCGGGTCGAGGAGGCCCTTTTGCCCCTTTGAAAAGGCGAGTTGATTCGGCGACGCGAGGTAGCTGGCAAGGGGCGTCGTCAGGTCGCATTCGAGCGGAACGGCGCGGTCGCCGACGGTCGCGAAGGAGGAAACGAGCGGGTCGTGAATTTCGAGAATCGCGACGGCGCCGTTAAGCTCCGCGTCGACTTCGGCGATTTCGGCGGCGTCGGCGTTCGGGTCGAGCGGCGGAATCGAGCCGAGCGGCGCGGTCGGGTTCGGTCGCAAAAACGCGGTCGCCGGGAACTGAAGGCCGGTCGGGTAATAAATCTCCTCCGGGCGCTCGACGGCGGCGTCGGCGCGGCGCTTCGCGACCAACGGAACGCCGAGTCCGGCGCGGCGGCAGTCGAACGAAAGCTCCTCGACTTCGCGGTCGGCGGCCAACTCGAACGACTCGATCTCCTCCGGCGCCCAAGAACCGGAAGCGACGCGGCAGTAAGCGGTTAGCGTTGCCGATTCGCCGCGAAAACGGCAAAGGGAACCGGGGCGGAACGGCGTCGGCGAGTCTTTCAAAAGGAGACGCAAGAGCCGCTCGCAAGAACCGTTGTAAAGGAGCGCGACGTCGCGGGCTTGCGCGTCGAACATCGTCGAACGGCGGCTCTCTTGGAGGCTCGGGTTGAAGAGGTAATGGAACGCGTAAAGGGCCGACGTCGCGTAAATTTCGACGGCGAGTTCCGGACGCCGCGTTTCGAGCCGCCGCGCTTCGAGGTAAGCCGATTCGACGTAAGCGTAAACCGCTTCCGGAGAAGGCTTTTGGTCGATTTCCGCGAGGAGCCGCTCCAACTCCGGAACGCGAACTTTCCGCTCCGGAACGCCGAGCGCTTTCAAGGTTTGCGTCGCGCTTTGACTGCGAGTCGGGCCGAGCGGGGAACCGACGGCGAAACGGCGGTCCGCTTCGTTCGGGCGGATTTGGTCGAAAAAGGTCGCGCAACCGGCGCTTCCGGCGAGAAAAACGAACGCGACGAGGAAAAACGTCGCGAAAATTTGCGGGACGCGGAAAAACGAGGCGGTTGTGGGAACGTTTTCGGCGCGACGTTCCCCCGGCGGCGCCGTCGTCGGAGCGACGAACGGCGTCGAACGCGGAATCGGGGCGGACGTCGAGCGGGAAACGTTGCGCATCGGCAAAGGAAACGCGGGGAAGCGTTAAGATGAAGAAAATGAATAAGTCGGCGCTTTGGGAAGGCGCGTCGACGGCTTGTAACGGCGACGGTCGGCGCGCTTCCGAAGCGGCGGTTTCGCGGTTTTTTGAACGGCGATTTAACGGTCTTCCGAGACGAGGAGCCGCTTTGTCGCGCTCAAATAGGCGGCGATTTGAACCGGTTGCACGTCGTCCCAACTTGCGAGTTTGCGGGTCATAATGGCGACTTTCAGCGCTTCGAACGCCTCCGCGAAGTCGGTCGGAATCGGATCGAGCTTCGACATCCCGTCGAGAACGTCGGCGGTCGATTGGCGCGTCGGCTCCGACTCCCAAGGCTCGTCGTCTCCTTCGAACTCGCCGAGGTCGACTTCGGCGTCTTTCTTGCTTTTTTTCGCCTTTTTCTCTTTGTCGCCGAGTTCGCCTTCGGTTGGGGAAATCGCGTCGTCGCCCGACTCGTACTCGCGCCGACCGCCGTTCGAACGCGGGTAATCGGCGTCGGGGTCGGTCGGATCGTAAGCGCCGAAATCGGCGTCGGAGTCGTTGAACGGGTTGACGTCGGCGTCCGGTTCTTCGACGACGATCTCCGATTCCTTCGGCTTGCGAGCGGGGGGCGCGCCGTATTTTTCCCAACGAGCGATTCGGGTTTGCGCGACCGAAAGTTTCTCGTCGGAGGCTTTACGGAGCCAATCGTCGGCGTCCTCCCAATCGAGCGCGGCTTGGTAATGACTCCAAAAGAGATTCGGGAGCGGTTCCGAGGCGCCGAAACGCTCGTAAACGCGGCGCAGGCGCCCGACGTGTTGCGGCGAAACGTTCCCGATGCGTTGCGCGATCGACTCGTCCGAGTAAATCCGGCGCGGAAGACCCGCTTCGATCAGTTTGACCCGCCAAGAATGGATAACCTTCCCCTTTTCCCAGTTCGTTTGGCTGACGAGACGATTCCAAAAGCCGACGAACTCCGACGCGATTTCGTCGATGAGCGGCTCTTTTTCCGGCGGAACGGGGGCGTCGTCCGCGTCGCTTTCGGCGTTCGCGTCGACGTTTGCCGCGTCGGAGGCGCCGCCGTCGAAGACCGCTTGCTCCGCCGCTTCGTCGTCGAACGAGGACGCCGTCGACGGTTCGTCGTCAAATTCGGGGTATTCGGGGGCCGTTTCGGGCGCGTCTTCCCAAGGCGGGACGCTTTCGAGTTGCGAGTCGGACATTGGAGCCTTCCGTTGGGTTGGTAAGCGGGGGAAAAAGGGGGGATTGGGGATGAATAGGGGCGAAAATCGACGGGAGACCGGTGAAAACGCGGTCGCCTCTCGCTCGGTTCGTCGCGACGCGTCGAGGGCGCCGCTCGGGGAATATAGCGTTTTTTAGCGTTCGCGGCAAGACGAAAAATTTTTTCCGAACCTTTTTGACGCGTCGCCGGGAAGAAAACGGGGAAAAAGCGCGCGTTGGAGAAAACGGGGCGAAAAAGAGACGCGACCGGCGAAACCGCCCCCGATTCGGCGCGAACGAACGCCGAATCGGGCAAGCGCGGTTAAGCAAACGGACGAACCGAGCGCGACGGCTTACCTCGTTCGCTTTTCAAAACGGAAAAAATAATCGCCGCCGAGTTTCGGCGCGTCGCCGTCTTCTTCGGCTTCGTCGTTCGGAAAACGCGGGTCTTGATGGCGCGGATTGTAAAACTCGACCGCCGCGAACCCGAGCCGGTTGACGTAAAAATGGATGTTGCGCTTTTCAAAATAAGGCGTGCAGGTCTCCCAAACGTCCGTTTCCGGGAACGCCTCTTCGACCGCTCGCCAAAGAGCTTGACCGACGCCGCGACTCTGAACGCCGTCTTTGACGTAAAGGAAGTGAAGTTCGCCGCGTCGCTTTTCGACGTCGAGAACGACGACCGCGCCGCCGATAAGTTCGCCGTCTAAAACGGCTTGGAACGCGACCGCGCCCGGCGTCGCGAGAGAGCGGTCGATATGCGACTCCGGCAAAATCTCGACGTCGAGCGGCCCGAACTCCGCTTCCGCGCCCTTTTGAAACGCGACTTGCATATCGCGCTTAAAAAGGACAAGGTTGGCGGGAGCGAGACGGGAAATTTGAACGTTCGAAGGCATTGGCGTTTCTTTCCGAGCGGGCCGAAGCGTTGTTTCCGACGCTCGAACGCTCCGCCGCCCGCCGTCGAAGCGGGATACTTCGACGGCGGGGAACGCAAAAGGTTCATAAACGTTAAAACGTCAAAAAGTCGGAAAACGACGCGTCTTTGATTAATTTTAAAACGGCGCTGAAATCAAAGCGAAAGGACGTATTCGATCAAATCGTCTTGCTCTTGCGGCGTCAGCTTGTCGAGCCGACCGTCGCGGGCGCCGTGTTTCCCTTCGAGGAGGAGTTCGCGGACGGTAAGGTATTCGCCGGTGTTCATATAAGGGGCGGTGCGCCAAACTTCGATCAGCGTCGGCGAGTCGAACGCGTCGATAAAGTCGTTGACGTCCTGCGAACCGACGCGGTGGAGGCGCAAGTCGGTGTAATGCGGCGCCGGGTGGCAAATCGCGCAGCCGGTTCGGTCGCTTTCGAAGAGGACTTTGCCGCGTTTCGCCGATTCGCTCAACTCGCCGTCGACGAGGTAAGGACTCGGAACCGGGCGCAACGAACTCAAATATTCGTCGACCGCGCAAGCGTTTTCTTCGTCGGCGTTTTTGAAGAGAATGTGCGTAAACCCGGCGCGGACGGCGGTTTCCGCGTCGGCGCGAATTCCGGAAATCATCGACGGCGGCGTCTCGTGCGAGAGCAACATACTCTTCGAGTTTTTCAGGTTGCCGGTGCCGTCGTTGAGGAGGTCCCAGTTGAAACCGTCGACGCGAGCGTCCGGGTGGCAGGTAACGCAACTTTGCCAATGTTCGAAGCAAGCGGTCGCGTCGTGATAAAGGATTTCGCCGCGACGGCGTGTCGTCAAAACCGGTTTCGGCCCAAGACGGGCGAACGAACGGGCGATTTCGACGCCTTTAAGCGGGCGGCGCGGTTCGAGTTCGACGAAACGAAGCGGCGGCCCGGCGTTCGGGTTCGACGCGGTTTCGGCGGCGAGTTTGGCGAACGCGGCGGCTTCGGCGGCGGAGTCGTCCGGGCGGTCGTCGGTCGAATCGGCGTTTTCGGACGTTTCGGCGGCGGTTGGGTTCGCGTTCGCGTCGGTTTGGAGCAAACGCGGCGGCGTTTCGAGCGAAACGTAAGAGTTCGGGTAATATTCGAACGGCGGCGTCAGTTTGAGCGTCGCTTTGCAAATCGCGTCTTCAAAGTAAGATAAGACGTAAACGTCGTCGCCGCGAACGATCGTTTGACGCAAACCCTTCAAGCCGAATTTGACGCGGAGGCGAATCGGCAACTGGACTTCGCCGGTCGCGAACGACGAGTACATATAGGCGCCGAAGCCGGGGCGCGCCCATTCCGGACGGTCGGCGAGCGTCTTCATAACGCGTTCCAACGGGATGAAAACGATTTCGTCCGTTCCGGCCAACGAAACGACGAGGCGCTTGCCGTCTTCCGAACAAGCGATTCCCCAAGGGTTGCCGGCGCCGAGCTGTTCGTCGTCGAGGAAGAAGACTTCGACGAACTCGCAAGTTTCGACGTCGACGACGAGGAAAACGTTTTCCGCGATCCAACCGCCCGAAACTTGGCTCGTAACGGAGAGGTAGTTGCCCTGAACCGCCGAAATGAACGCGTATTTGCCGTCCGGCGAAAGCGTCATATCCGTTAAGAGGTTGTGTCCGTTGAGGAGGTCGGTTTTCTTGACTTCGTTCGCGTCGAGGTCGACAACGCGAACCGCCGAGCAAGAATAAGAGACGTTGGCGCGCTTGTCGGTGATGCGCCCCGCGACGACGTAACGGCGACCGTCCGGCGTCAACT
Source organism: Thermoguttaceae bacterium (assembly GCA_017436025.1). Taxonomy (GTDB): domain Bacteria; phylum Planctomycetota; class Planctomycetia; order Pirellulales; family Thermoguttaceae; genus RUG369. The sequence goes on along the minus strand of JAFSDX010000146.1, from coordinate 11,158 downwards.
CGGCGCAAAACGGCTCGCGCCCGACGTCCCAACGGCGTTCGACTTTGCCGGTCGCCGCGTCGATTTCGAGCGCCGCGTTTTCAAATTGGAGCGTCGCGTAAACGAGTTCGCGCCCGTCGTCCGTCCGCTTGACCGAAACGTCGCTCGGCGTGTGTCCGATCGGATAATCGGCGACGACGCGGAGCGGAAGGGGGGGCGGAGCGGTTTGCGCGTCGGCTCCGTCGGCGTCGGCGTTTTCCGGCGCTTGCGCGATTTCGACGATCGCGAGACGACCTTTATAACCGCCGCCGACGATCGCGAGCTTCGTTTCGCCCGGGAAAAAGCGCATTTTGTTCGGCTTGAACGGGAGCGGAATCGACTCGGCCGCCGCCGTTCCGTCGGCGCGAACGCGGCGGAGGCGGCCCGCGTCTCCTTCGGCGACGTAAAAGAACGTCCCGGCTTTGTCGAGGAGGAAATCGGACGGCCCGACGTAATTTTCGACGTCTTCGGCGGTTTGACCGTCCGGAATCGGCGCGTCCGGGCCGTTGAACGCGGAGTAAATCGAGTAAATGTTTTGCGCGAAAGCGGAAGGGGGCGCCGTCGAGCCGACCGCGAAGAAAGCGGCGAGCGCGACGCCGACGAGCAAACGGGCGGCGGAAAACGTCGTGCGCATAGCGAGATTCCTAAGTTGGCGGGTGATGGGGGCGTTAATTGCGTTAAAATAATGACGGAGCGACGGCGAAAAAGAGCCGCGCGTCCGGCGTCGATTTTCCCTCTATTATAGCGCCCCGACGCGTGAATTAAAAGCGGGCGAGTCGAGATTTTTTGAAACGCTCTTGGAGCCGTCGCCGTTTCGTATATAATATAACGACAAAAACGGTGAGAAACGCGTCGGGACGGCGACGTAAGCCGGTTTGATTTTTTTGAACGCGGCGCCGAGAATATTGTCTTTGTCGCAAATGATGAAAAGCGTGGCGATTTTAGCGTTTTCAAAAGCGGTTCGGCGTTTCGAGATTGAAAAGCGCCGCAAATGAAAGATAATCAAAAACGCGAAAATTAATAAGCGTCGAACGAATAAAGAAAGAAGAGGAAAGGAGGCGGCGCGCAATGAGCGAAGCGGAAGCGCGAGAACTAACGGAAGCGTCGGCGGCGTCGGTCGAGACGGAAACGTCGAAAAACGCTTCGGCGAAAACGGAAACGGCGGCGGAAACGACGTTGAAAACCGGGGGCGCGGTTATTTTCGGGCGGCGTTGGAGCGACGAGACGCTCGGGTTCGCGAGCGCGTTGATTTCGGCGCCGTGTTACAGCGCGTCGCTTTTCTGTATGCGCGGCTTGACCGAATATTCGGACGTCAGCTCCGACTGGTCGCTCATCGTAAAGGAAATGACGACGGTGATTTGCGTCGCGCCGTTTATCGCGATTCAATGGTTGCGCGGGCGGTACCGCTTCCCGACGGCGGCGGTCGTCGCGCTTCTTCTCGGCGCCGGGTTTATGTGTCAATTTGTCGGCGCGCGACCGCATTTTTGGTCGTATGCGGCGATCGGGTTGGCGCTCGCGACGCCCTTGGTGCAAGCGTTGCAGCTGATCGGAACGTCGGCGATCGGCGCGTTTTGGCTTAAGGAGAAGGTAACGAAAACGAAAGCGGCGGCGATTTTGACGCTAATTTTGGCCGTTTCGCTCTTGGGATTGAGTCAAGCGGGGGACGGAACCGGCGAAATCGCGGGGCGGCAAATGCGAATCGGGTTCGGGCTCTTTTGCGTTTTTTGCGCCGCGCTCGGATACTCGACGCAAATGACGATGATGCGTAAAGCGTTGCGCGACCGAACGTTGGACGGAAAACCGGACGCGGTTCGGACGCCGACGACGTTGGCGATGGTAACGGTAACCGGCGTCGGGGCGGCGATTTTCGCGACGTGTTTGGCGCTCGACCGCGGCGTCGGAGCGTTCCTCGCTCCGCCCGCCGCGTGTTGGGGGCTCGCGCTCGGGGCGGGCGTCGCGAATATGATCGGTTTTTACTTCCAAATCGAGGGGATTCGGCGGATTTACGCGTCGAAATCGACGCTCGTCGCCGCGTCGCAAACGCTTGTTTTGTCGGTTTTAGGGATCGCGTTTTTTGGCGAGCCGTTGAACGCGGCGGTCGTCGGCGGGTTGGCGTTGGTCGCGGTCGGCGTCGGCTTGGCCGGGTTCTCGAAGTAACGACGTCGACGAAGAAGAAAAACGACTGAAACGCCGTCGGGCGCGGCGGCGTTTGATTTTTTGAAAAAAGCGCCGGAATTTGGCGAAGGTTGACGAGAAGAAGAAAGACGAGGGGGACGCGATGGATTGGACGTTGACGACCGACCGAACGGCTTGTGAATTGGCCGCCGCCGTCGCAATTTTCGTTTGGTGCGGCGTCGGCGCGTCGGCGTTTTTGAAAATGTCGAAATTTGTCGCGGTTTTGCGTTTTTGTTTTCTTTTGGCGGCGGCGACGCTCTTCGTCGACCCGACGTTGACGCGTCGCGTCGAGGAAAAGGCGACCGTCGTATTGACGTTGGACGATTCCGCGAGCGCGCGGCGACCGTTGAACGGCGGGGAAAGCGGCGTTGGAAACGACGGCGACGAAACGGTTTGGACGCGTTGCGTTTCGTTGGCGAAAGTCGCGGAAGACGCGGCGCGGCGTCGCGGATTGGCGACCGAGTTGCGAACCCTTTCCGGACGGACGGTCGCGTCGTTTGAAGAATTGGACGAATTCGAAACGCCGTCGGCGGCGACGTCGCCTTTGCGGGAATTGGCGGCGAACGGCGCGTCGCGGCGGCTCGACGGCGAAGCGAGGAAGGGCGGGAAAGAGCGCGAAAGAATTTTGTTGTTTTCGGACGGGATTCAAAACGGCGTCGTCGACGCGGCGGAAGACGCGCGGGGAGTCGGCGGCGAAACGTCGAGCGGCTCCGACGGCGAAAAAGCGGGCGGCGCTTGCGTCGACGCGGTCGCGGTCGGCGTTTCGGCGGGGAAGCTCGATTGGCGTTGGGGCGTCGTCGACGCGTCGACGGTCGTTTATCCGGGGGGCGTCGCGACGTTGCGGGGCGAGTTGCGACTCGAAAACGGCGCGAACGAAACGTCGGCGTCGCAAGGAGATAAGCGGAGAGAGGAAAAGAACGGCAAGGGCGGCGGAACGCGGCGCGCCGTCGTTCGGCTTTGGGAAAAGCCGAGCGAGACGGGAAACGGCGGCGGAAAAGAGGCGGCGGACGCGTCGGCGCCGTCGGCTGCGAAACTCGTTTGGGAACGCGTCGTCGACGTTGATATTGGCGCGAACGGGCGCGGCGTCGTTCAAGTCGAACGCGATTGGAGGCCGGAGAAAAACGGCGTTTTCGATTATTTTCTTTTTGTCGCGGATTTCGACGACGCGGAAAAAGCGGACGCGGAATTTGTTGAAAACGCCGAGAATTTGACGGCGTTTGATTTTATTGAATTTTGTCTGTTTAATAACGCGGCGGCGTTTCGCGTCGAGGCGAAGTCGAAAAAGCTCGACGTTCTTTTGGTCGACGACGAGCCGCGGTACGAATATCGATATTTGCGCGAATTGTTGCGGCGGGAAGAGGGCGTCGCGCTGAAAACGCTTCTTTTTAGCGCGGACGACGCGACGCGGAAGGGGGACGAAACGGCGCTCGCGCTCCGCGACTTGACTCGGCGGCGCTTGGCGGAGTTCGACGCGATTTTAATCGGCGACGTTCCGTTCGAACGCTGGGGCGGCAAAGCGCAAACGCTCGTCGACGTCGCGACGCAAGACGGGAGCGAAACGTCGATTTGGCTTCTCGGCGGCGCGAAAACGTTTCAAACTGGCGAAAGCGGCGAAAGTTTAGCGGCTCGTTTAGCGCCGAATTTGTTAAACGGGGGAAGCAAGGCAAGCGACGAAGAGACGACAAGCGGCGGTTGGCGACTTGTTCCGACGCCGCGCGGTCGCGACGTTTTCGCCGGGTTGGCGGCTTTTTGGGCGGCGCTCGACGCGGAAGAGGCGGAAAAGAGCGTCGAGTTTTGGCGCGTTGAGGACGGTTGGGCGCCGGGCGTCGGGGCGGAGACGCTTTTTAACGCTCGCGACGCTTCGGGAGAGCGGGAAACGCCCCTTTTCGTTGTCGCGACGTTGGGGAAAAATAAGGTCTTGGCGCAAGGGACGGACGAACTTTGGCGGCTCCGAACGCTCGGCGATAAAACGGTTTACCGCCGGTTCGTTTTGCGGGCGCTCGAGTTTTTGACCGACGGCGGCGACGCGGGGCAAGGAGGAGACGCGGCGTTTGCGAACGCTTCGACGGCGGAAGAGTCGGCGGACGTTTCGGCGGAAAGCGTTCAAAGCGAAATCGACGCGGCGTTCGATTCCGGCGTCGAAAAAAGAAAAATCAAAGACGCCGAAAAAACGCGCTTCAAACTCGCGCTCGAAACGCAAGACGTCGCGGCGCGAGTCGACGTTCTCCGAGAAATCGCGAACGCGACCGGCGGCGAAACGCTCGACTTGCGCGACCTCGACGATAAAGCGGCGCTCGACGCGGCGAAAGCGTTTTTCGAGCGGCGGTTCGGCGAATATCCGGACGTCGTCGTCGAGCGGTCGACGCGAACGCCGGGGAAAAATTGGCTCTTCGCGGCGCTTTTCGTCCTTTGGGGCGTCGCTTGGGCGCTCGAACGTCGGCTCGACGGGACGACGCGGCGTTAAAATAGGGGAAGCGGGAAAGTTGGCTAAGGACGGCGGTTTGGCGCGGCGAGAAAATTGAGAAAAAAGTCGGCGAAAATTGTCTCGAAGGGTTGTTTTGCGGGGGCGAAAGCGCTATAATCGACGAAATATTGGCTCGAAACGGCGTTTTAGCGTCCGAAAGCGGACGAACGTTTTTCGAGTCGAGGCGTTTTCGCCGGAATTTTTGCGTCGAACGGCGCGGATTTTAACGTTAAAATTGTTATCGCTTCGCTAATTTGACTTTCGCTCGGCGGAAGTCGGGACGGCGGAGCGCGTTTGTCGCAACGGACGCGGTTCGATTCTCGACGAGGCCAACAAGGTCGAGCGGCGGGGCGCGTCGCCATCGCTAAGGACGAACATTATGACGAAACTATTTTCGGTCGCGGCGCTCGCGTCGTCGGCTCTGCTCGCGTCGTTATTAATGACGGCGCCCAACGTCGCGAACGCCGCCGACGTTCAAACGGTCGTTAAAGGTTGGGCGAACAACCAATCGGCCTTCAACGAAATGTCGGTCGAGATCGCCGAAGCGGCGGACTTGAACCTCCTCGACTTCCCGGGCGCGAAGCTTGTCGTCGCCGACCAAGTCGATTCGCCGCAATATTTGACGGACGGTTCCGCGGGAACGCTCGGCGGCGCCGGTCGCGTCGCGACGAACGGAGCGCCGTCCCGCGTCGTTTTTTATCTCGGCCAACCCCGCGCCGTTTCGGAGATTCGCGTTTTCACCGGCAACATCGACGCTCGCGGGAACCAAGACTTTGAAATTCGTCTCGCGAACAACGCCGCGAATCCGGGGCAACAACCGAAGTTCCCGGAAGCGCCGACCTTCACCTCCGGCGATAAAGTCGTCGGCGGGAACGGCGGCGGTTATATGACGGCTTACGAAGCGGCGGACGGCTCCTCGATCGGCGGACAAACCTTCGACTGGATCGAGTTCAAACTTTGGCGCACCTACAACGTCAAAGCGGGCGAGCCGGGGAAAGCGCAAAGCGCCGCGAACAGCTGGGGCTCCGTCGTCGAACTGCAAGTTCTCGGCGACCCGAACGACCCGAAACTCTTCGCGTCGGAAGAAGAACGCGCCGATTGGCTCGCGAAGCGCGCCGCTCGCAAGGTCGAAGCCGAATTGAACAAACTCGGCCCGGACGTCGCGTTCGCGGTGCAAAACCTCGAATCGTTGCGCCTCGCCATCGACGATATGATCGCGAACTACCCGGACGAGTTCGAAGAAGCCGGGTATATGGAGCGTTGGGAAGAATTCCGCGACCGTTTCGCCGCCGAGAAAACCGACGCCGCGAAGATTGTCGAGATCGCTAAAGAATACGACGCGTTCCGCCGCGAAGTCTTGCTCGCGCACCCGGTCTTCGAGTTCGACAATATTCTGCTCCGCAAAACGAAAAATCCGGCGCTGATGCCGAACTGGATTTCGAACGCGTCGCGCGGCAAAGGCCAATACGACGATTCGCTCGTTACCCTTAGCGTCGCCGATATGAAAGCGCCGCTTAAGGAAATTACGAAGGGGCGCAAAGGTTCGTTCATCGGCGATATTTCGCTCCACTGGGACGCCGACCGCTGCCTCGTTACCGCGCTTTCGGACTCCGGCGTTTGGCAAATTTTCGAATGCAACCTTGAAGACGGCTCGCTCCGTCAAGTAACGCCGGAAATGGGCGGCGACGTCAACAACGTCGAAGGCTGTTACGTTCCGGACGGGTCGACGCTCTTCGTTTCGACCGCGTCGATGATGGGCGTTCCTTGCATCGGCGGTTCCGACGTCGTCGGCAACATTTACCGTCTCGAAGCGGACGGCGAAACGGTTCGTCAGTTGACGTTCGAACAAGACCAAGACTGGTGCCCGACGATTCTCCCGAACGGTCGTATTCTTTACCTCCGTTGGGAATACGTCGACATCACGCACTATTATTCGCGCTATCTCTTCACGATGAACCCGGACGGCACGAACCAAGTCGAGCATTACGGGAGCGGCGGTTACTGGCCGAACAGCTTGTTCTACGCGAAACCGCTTCCGGGTCAATCGTCGAAGTTCGTCGCGATCGTTACCGGCCACCACGGCGTCGCTCGCGAGGGCGAACTCGTCCTCTTCGACCCGTCGAAGGGGCGCAAGGAAACGAGCGGCGTTATCCAACGCATTCCGGGGCGCGACAACCCGCCGGCCAACGTTACCGTCGACCAACTCGTCGACAACTCTTGGCCGAAATTCCTCTTCCCGTATCCGCTCGACGACCAACGTTTCCTCGTCTCGTGCCGTATGAAGCCGTCCGATCCTTGGGGGCTTTACCTCGTCGACACGTTCGACAATATGGTCTGCCTGCGTTTGGAAGAAGGCTACCACCTCCTCGAGCCGACCGCGTTGATTCCGACCGACGAACCGACGACGATTCCGGACCGCACCGTTCCGGGCCAAAAAGACTCGAACGTCTTCATCACCGACGTTTACTTCGGCCAAGGTCTCCCGAACGTTCCGAAGGGAATCGTCAAAAAACTGCGCGTTTACGCCGTTAGCTACGGTTACCGCGGCGTCGGCGGGCACGACGTCTTCGGCGTCGAAAGCTGCTGGGACGGTCGCCGTCTCCTCGGCGAAGTTCCGGTTTACGAAGACGGAAGCGCGGCGTTCAAGATTCCGGCGAACACCCCGGTCGTCCTGCAACCGCTCGACGCGGAAGGCGCCGCCGTCCAAACGATGCGTTCTTGGTTCGTCGGGATGCCGGGCGAAAACCAATCGTGCATCGGTTGCCACGAAACGCAAAACGACGTGTCGCCGACTCAAACGACGATCGCCCGCACGAAGCAACCGGTCGACTTGACCGAGTTCTACGGGCCGGAGCGTCCGTTCTCGTTCGAGGGCGAAGTCCAGCCGATTCTCGACAAATACTGCGTCGGCTGCCACGACGGTTCCGAAGCCGACCGCCCGAATTTCGCCGACACGAGCCGCGGCCCGCGCAACTTCTCGAAAGCCTACCACGCGTTGCACCGTTACACGCGCCGCCCGGGCCCGGAAAGCGACGTTTACGTCTTCAAGCCGATGGAGTACCATACCTCGACGTCGGAACTCGTGCAGATGTTGAAGAAGGGGCACCACGGCGTCAAACTCGACGAAAAATCTTGGCGCCTCCTCCACTGCTGGATCGACCTGAACGTTCCGTACTTCGGCTCCTGGACGGAAATCGTCGAAGCCGGTAAGGAACGCGGGACGGGCAAACACGTGCAAGCCGTTTCGGCGCGCTACGTCGAGCTGAAGAAACTTTACGCCGACAACGACCTCAACTTCGAAACCGACGCGTATTATTACGACGAAGCCAAGAAGAACCGCCCGGCGTTCGTCGCTCCGGAAGAACAACCGGAACTCGACCGCTCCGCGCCGGAAGTCGCGAACTGGCCGTTCGACGCCGCGAAGGCGAAAGCGATGCAAAACGACGCGACCGCCGCGAACGACGCCGCGAAACAAGGCGGAGAATACGCCGTTTCGGTCGTTTCGTCGCAAAAAGCGACCGTCGCGCTGGAAGAGGGCGTCTCGTTCGAGATGGCGCGCGTTCCGGCCGGTTCGTTCGTGATGGGCGACGAAAACGGGTTCGCGGACGAGTTCCCGCGCTCCGCCGTTACGATCGAAAAGCCGTTCTGGATGGCGACGACCGAAACGACGAACGCGATGTACAAACTCTTCGACGCGACGCACGACAGCCGCTTCATCGACCAATGGCACAAAGACCACGTTCTCCCGGGTTACCCGGCGAACTTGCCGAATCAACCGGTTATCCGGATTTCGCAAGCTCGCGCGGCGGAATTCTGCGCTTGGTTGAGTGAAAAAACCGGCAAGAAATTCCGTCTTCCGACCGAAGCCGAGTGGGAATGGGCCGCGCGCGCCGGTTCCGCGACCTCCGCTTGGTACGGCGACGGCGACGTCGATTTCGCGAAGTTCGAAAACTTGGCCGACGTGAAGACGAAGCTCTTCGTCGTCAACGGCGTCAACCCGCAACCGGTCGCGAACCCGGCCGATTGGCTGGCGTACATTCCGCGAATCGACAATGTCGACGACGGTCAAATGATCGCGACCGACGTCGGTTCGTACGCGCCGAACCCGTGGGGCCTTTACGACATGATCGGGAACGTTTCCGAGTGGACGTCGAGCGACTACAAACCGTATCCGTACAACGCGGCGGACGGTCGCGAGTCCGGCTCGGCGGAAGCGAAGAAAGTCGCTCGCGGCGGTTCCTGGAACGACCGTCCGAAGTGGGCTCGTTCCGGCGTTCGTCGCGATTACGAAAGCTGGCAACCGGTTCACAACGTCGGTTTCCGCGTCGTTTGCGAAGACGACTTGGCGAAGTAACGCGAGTTTTTAACGTTGTTAACGAACGTTAAACGCTAACGAAGCGCGCCGTCGGGGGAACTCGGCGGCGCGTTTTGTTTTTTTGGAGCGAAACCGCAAAATTTGCTTGACGTCGCTTTTCGCGGCGTTTATAATGAAATTGAACGCGTTTGTCGCTCGTCGCGGCGAACGATATTCCGTCTTTTGAGGAACGCGCTTAGCTCGACCGCCGATTGGAACGAAAGGCCTGGCGGTTCGGCGCGTTCGGTTTGCATACGAAAGGAACATAAGTTGAAAACGTTGGGGTTTCGGACGTCAAAATGGGGGGGGGCAATCTTTCCCGTCTAGGTTTCACGCTCGTCGAGTTGTTGGTCGTGATCGCGATCATCGGGATTTTGATCGGGCTTCTTCTCCCGGCGGTTCAAGCGGCTCGCGAAGCGGCGCGGCGGATGCAATGCACGAACAACTTGAAACAACTCGGGCTCGCTATCCAAAACTACGCCGATACTTGCGGGCATTTGCCGGGGTTCGGGCTCGGCGGGCGTCGACCGCGCGACTACGCGCCGTTCGTCGGGATGCTTCCGCACTTCGAACAACAGGGGCGTTATCAAATTCTCGCGTCCGGGAACGGCGAGTACGGGCCTTGGGAAATCGAGCCGTTCGACAACTGCGAAGCGTTTTTGGGCGTTATTCAAACGCTTTGCTGTCCGTCCGACGGGAACGTTACGAACGGTTATCAAGAAACGGGATACGCTAAACCTTTTGCGGCGACGAGTTACCGCTTTAGCGAAGCGGACGGTATCAACGGTCGCGGTTAGCGCGACGATTGCCGAAGTACGAACGCCAACTGCCCGCAAAACCGTCGTTCCGCTTTTTCGATGGTGAAAAGCGAGTTAGGCGGTTACGGTCGCGGTTCCTGTCCGTCGCTCGCCGCGATCACCGACGGAACGAGCAATACGATCCTTATTTCGGAACGCTGTTCGAGTCCGCGCGGTCGTTTCACGGACGATACGGACACGCAAGTTCGCAGCGGTTGGGCCGAAGGCGACCTTTGGGGCGGCAACCCGAAATCGAACTGCTTGACGCTCGTCGGCAACAACGGGCAATACGTTAGTTCCGCGAAAACGCACGCCGGTTCCGGTTCGCTTTTTGGGATGTATTATCCGAACTTCTCGCGTTTCCATACGGTGACGCCGCCGAACGGCCCGTCGTGCGGCGTTTCTTGGAGCGACTCGCTGATTTGCACGGCGTCGAGTTATCACACGGGCGGCGTCAACGGCGTTTTTGCGGACGGTTCGGTGCGCTTCATTAGCGAAACGGTCGACTGCGGCGATCTTTCGGCGCCGTTGCCCTTCAAAGAAACCGGCAAGACGAGCCGTTCGACGAGGGCAAGTCGCCGTTCGGCGTTTGGGGCGCGACAGGCTCGATCAACGGCGGCGAAACGGTTGCGATGTAACGATTAGCGACGAAAGAAAGGACGACGATAATGAAAAAAATCGTGTTTTTTACGGCGGTTTTCGTCGCGTCGGTTTGCGTCGGTTGCGGGGGTTCCGGAGGCGGGTCGCGCGCCGAGTTGGTTCCGGCGGCGGGCGTCGTTACGCTCAACGGCGAGCCGGTCGCGGACGCGACGTTGGAGTTTCGTTCGGCGACGGACGTTCCGAACAGTTTGGCGGCGGGCCGAACCGACGCGGACGGAAAATTTACGCTAACGACCGACCGTCCGAACGACGGCGCGTTGCCGGGTTCGTATAAAGTCGTTGTGAAGAAAGAAGTTCAGACGATCGACGGCCTGACGCTCGAAGAGTGGCAAAAGGAACAAGGTTACGACGGCGTCGGCGACCCGCCCGAGTACGACAAGGACGCGTTGGTTATCGAACAGCTTTTGCCGGTTCAATATTCGAACGCCGAAACGACGCCGTTGACGCTTGAAGTCCCGGCCAAGGGAAACAAAAAAATCGCGATCGAGTTGACCGACTGACCGCGACGGCGCCGCTCGAGGTTCGGGACGACCTTTCCCGAGCGCTCGACGGCGCGGTGTTTTATTCGTTTTTGTCGATATATTAATAAGGAGAGGAAAATGGCTTTTTCGCGTCGAACGTTTTTGGCTTCGGCTTTGGCGGCGCCCCTTGCGTTGGAAACGAGTCGCGCCGTCGGCGAAGAGAACGCGG
>JAFSDX010000145.1 GCA_017436025.1 Thermoguttaceae bacterium | reverse complement strand
TCGCCGAACGCGTCGACGAGCCGACCGACGTTATCGAAATGCTGAGTATTTCCGGGACGAAGGCGCAACCGTTCAAAATGTCCGAATGGATTAAGGAAACCGAAGAGGCGGTCGCCAAAGAAGCGGCGGCGGAAAAGCCCGAATAACGACGCCGCGCTCCGACGCTTGCGCAACCCCTTCTTTCGCAACGCTTCACCCTCGCGCCGACGCGACCGCCTCGACGCCGCGTCGGCAAAGGAAAAGCGACAAAAAAAACGCCGGTTCCAAAGAACGCGGCGTTTTTTCGTTTCGCTTTGCTTCGATTCGAGCGTTTAAAACGACGAGAACCGTTTAACGCGCCGAAATCAGTCGAGGAACCCGACCAGCTCTTGACTGCGGCTCGGCTGTTGCAGTTTGCGCACCGCTTTCGCCTCGATTTGACGGATGCGTTCGCGCGTAACCTTAAAGATGTGCCCGACTTCTTCCAGCGTATAGCTGTAACCGTCGCCGAGCCCGTATCGCAACTTGATGATTTCGCGCTCGCGGTAACTCAACGTTTTCAGCACCTTCAAAATGCGCCGACGCAACATTTCCTGCGTCGCGCCGACCGCCGGGTTCTCCGCCGCGCCGTCCGGGAGCAAGTCGCCGAAATGGCTGTCCTCGCTGTTCCCGACCGGGCGGTCGAGGGAAATCGGGAAGCGGTTCATCGCCAAGATGCGGCGCGTTTCGTCGAGCGGAGCGTTCGCCGCTTCGGCGGTTTCCTCCAACGTCGGTTCGCGACCGAATTCTTGCAACAGTTGACGCGTTACGTTGCGCATTTTCGACATCGTTTCGACCATATGCACCGGAATGCGGATCGTTCGGCTTTGGTCGGCGACGGCGCGGGTGATCGCTTGGCGAATCCACCAAGTCGCGTAAGTGCAGAACTTAAAGCCGCGACGGTACTCGAATTTGTCGACGGCGCGCATCAGCCCGGCGTTCCCCTCTTGAATCAGGTCGAGGAAGCTCAAACCCCGGTTGCGGTATTTCTTGGCGATCGAAACGACGAGGCGCAGGTTCCCCTCGGAGAGGCCGCGTTTCGCCTCTTGGTACTTCGCGAAAATTTTCTTGATTTCGTCGACGCGGTTGCGCAAGCTCGTCGGCGACTCTTGCGTCATCTGCAGGATGTTGCGGTATTCCATCTGCCAAAGGCGACGTTCGTAAGCCGGACGCCCGCTCGCTTTATGTTCGCGAATCCAACGGCGCAACTCGTCGACGCGGCGGCTGTACGACTCGAGCGTTCCGATCATACTCTCGATGCGCTGCGTGCGGAGCCCCAATTCTTCGATCAGTCGAACGGCGCGACGACGACGGCGCCCCAAGTCTTTCCAAGCCTTCGCCCGAATTTCCGGCGACGCCGAAAGGCTCGTCGCGACGGCGTAATCGCGCTTGTTGCGTTTCAAAATTTCGCCGAGCGAAATCAAGTTGTGCGGGAAACGCCCGATAATTTGCCGCTTCTCCGCCGCGTCGACTTCGTCCGCTTGCGCGACGTGTTCGAGCGACGGGTCGTTTTCATACGCGCGCCGCAACGTCCGCACCGCGTGCTGCATAACGTAATCGCATTCGAGGAGCTTGGCGCGAAACTTCAGCCGCGTCAATTCGATTTGTTTGGCGAGCGTAACTTCCCGAGCGCGCGACAGAAGGGGAATCTCTCCCATTTGAGTCAAGTACATGCGCACCGGATCGTCCGACCAAGTTTCCTCGGCGTCGAGCTTAAGCGGATCCTCGTCGTCTCCGTCGCCGTCCTCGTCGTCGGAGTCCATCAGCAATTCGCGTTCGTCCGGGTCGTCTTCCGCGTCGAAAACGCCGTCCACTTCTTCGAGTTCTAGTTCCTCGACGTCTTGGCTCGTCGAATCGTCAAAATCGTCTAAATAAGCGTCTTCGTACAAAACCTATGCTCCTACTAGATCAATTCGAACCCAAACTCAAAACTTATTCCGTCCAAACGGCGGGAAACGGCGCGACGCTAGTAAATCGGCCAAAAACGGCGCGCGAATCGCGAAAAATCGCCGTCGTTTTCGCTCGGTCGCGTAAAATCGCGTTTTCGGCGCCGCTAAGAACCGCGACGTCCGCAAAACCGTCGCGACCGTCAAACGCCCTACCGGCGCGCCGTTCGCCCTATTTTTTCCTCGACTCAACCGTCGTTATCGCCGTTCGGAACCGTTCCGCCGCTCTCGAACGCAAACAACGACGCGAAGACCGGAACCTAGGCTCCGCGCGTCAAGGCGGGATTTGCGAACTCTTCAGGCGCGGCGACAAACAAATCCGTTTTAATATAATGATACTCACGTTTCGAAAAAAAAGCCAATGTTTTAACGCAAGAAAACCAAAAAAAAGGAGAAAGACTCCCGATTTTACCGATTATACCGTCGATCCCGGTAACCGCCTCCGCGTTCGCAAGTCAATTTGACGACGCGCCCCCCTCCTTTGCGGCGCCGTTTTTAACCGTTTTTCCAGTTTTTCCGTTTTTGCGGAGTCGCCGTCCGCCTCCAATTTTTACGAAGATTCCGATTCCGTCCTTTACTCCGTCGCGCCGACTTAACGCTTTTTCTCATTCCGCCGATTTTAACGCTTTGTTTCTCGGTTATCCCGACGCGACCTTCCCAAAAACGCGTCGGGGGGCTTTTGCGAAATTTTTCCCGCCGTTATAATATAATAACGACGAAGCGCGGCGCGCGTTCGCCCGAGTCGCGGTTGACGCCCGGCGTTCGCCGACGCTTCGCTCGTTCCCCGTTTCGCCGTTTCCGTTCGGTCGAACGCTCGTTACTCGTTTGTTAATTTTATCGCGGCGCTCGCCTCGACCGCCGCGTTTCGGAGAACGTTATGTCCACGCGTTACCAACTCACTTGCACTCGCTGCAATCGCCGCGTCCCGATCGAAACGTCGCAAGCCGGCCAAGCGTTCCCCTGCGAATGCGGCGAAACCCTCCGCGTCCCGACGATGCTTAAGATAAAACGCCTCCCGCTTTGGGACGCCGACGCGTCCGACGCTCCCGACGTCGACGAACCGACCGCGGACGCGCCTTCGACGCCGTCCGAGCCTTCCCCCGCTCCGACCGCCGCCGCTCCGCGTTCCGACGCCGACCTTTCGGGCAAACATTGGGGCCTCTTCGCCGTCGCCGCGCTCGTAACCGTCGTCGGCGCCTTTTTCTTATGCGCCAATCTTCGAACGCCCGACCCGCGCGCCGTCTTCTACAAACGCGTCGTTTACGCCAGCGACGGCAAGACCGTTCGGCGCGACTCCTCGCCGATCGACGCCCTCGACTACTCCTTTTACTTCTTGCAAGACCCGCTCAACGACCGCGTTTACCTCGTCGACGACCGCCTAATCGACAATATGTCCTTCTTTCACACGTACCATTACCTAGATTCGGTGCGCAAACCTGAAATGAGCGACAATTTTTACGAAAACTACGAAGCGATCAACTCTCGCCGCGTTATTTTCCTCGTTATGTCCTGCGTCGCGACGTTCGTCGGGTTGGCGCTCGCGCTTTTCGCCCTCTTCGCGCCGAAAAAACGTCGAAACGTCGGAGCGGCTCGCGGCGACGCTTGGCATTAATCGCCCGCTTCCGCTCTCGGTTCCAACGCTCGAAATCTTCTCGCCGTCGATTTCGAGCGTTTTTTTCGCCGTCCGTTCCCCTCGCGCCGCTCGCCTCCCGCCGAAACGCCGAATAAATTTCATTAAAACGATCTTTTCGATAAATTCGTTCTACTTTTCCAAAGAAAGCCCAAGCCCCCCAAACGTCGGAATCGGCGCGCTTAAAATCGTTGCAAAAATTTTAAGAAAAACGACTCGAACGCGGAATTTTTGCGCCCGTCGACGCGTCCAAATAAAAGACGACGACCGCCGCGCGCCCAACGTTCCCCCAATTAACGTTCCCCAAACGCTATTTATCGACGCAAAAAAATAAATCAAATCGAACGTTTCGTCGCTCGCTCCGACCGCTCGACCGCCTGTTTTTTCGCGTCCGTCGAGGCCCGTTAAGACGATTTCGAGCGTTTTGGGACCCGATTTTCCACATTTGCGCGCACGATTTTTGATTATTTTGCAAAAAAATGACAAAAAAGCGGCTTTTAGGATTGTAAATTAAAGCGATACCGTATAATATATAATTAAGCGGAGAAAGTTGGAAAGAATCCTCGGTTTCTTCCCTTTTTCACGTTGCGGCACAACGCGGGAAAACGTTCGCGCGTCGAACCGCCGACGTCCGCCCAACAACGCAAAGCGAACCGTCGCGCCGCGCGGATTTTTGTTTCCCCGCGCCGCGCAACGGCTCGTCTTAAAAAAGTCGTTAACTTTAAAAATAAAACGCAAACGCCGACGCCTGAAAACGACGTTTTATCGACGACGTTTGCAGTTGTCGACGGCGTTTATGTCGCGGCTAGATCGGCGAAAATTTAGCGTGCGATTTCAACGGTGGCTTCGCGTTCGCCCAAACGCGACGCGGCGATCGTTTTTCCGTCGAAAACTTTTTCGGTTATCGGCGATGTTTCGCGGTACTTTGACGACGTTCGACAAAACGCCTAGCGACGAGGTAAGCGTCGCGCCGCGTTAAAGTCGTCAAAACGAATCATCCTCAAAACGCTAGGAGAAAAAAAATGGCAAGAGGAGGCAAAAGAAAGGGCGCCGGGCGTCCGAAGGGAACCGGTAAATTTGGCGAACCGACGAAGGCGATTCGACTGCCTATTTCGATGATCGATCGCATTATGCTCTTCATAGAACAAAAAGGCCTTTCTTTCCCGCTTTATAACGACCAAGTGCAAGCGGGTTTTCCGTCCCCCGCGGAAGACGCGCCCGTCGATAAGCTCGATTTAGGTTCTTATCTGGTGCAAAACCCGGCCTCGACCTTTTTTGTCAAGGTGACGGGCGAATCGATGACCGGCGCCGGCATCTTCCCGGACGACCTTCTCATCGTCGACCGCAGCGTCGCCGCGAGCAACGGGGACGTCGTCGTCGCCGTAATCGACGGAGAATTCACCGTCAAACGCCTCTTTATTTCGAAACGCAAAATCGAATTACGTCCGGAAAACAGCAAGTTCTCGCCGATTTCGTTGAACGACGAAAGCGAACTGAACGTTTGGGGCGTCGTTAAAAACGTTATTCACCGCGTTTGAGATTCGTCGTTTACTTAATGTCGCGTCCGCCGCGAACTTACTTTGCGGCGGCGCGCTCGACGATGTCCTTGAAAACGGTTAACGTCGTTTTCTTTGTCCGTTCCCGTCCTTTCCCGTCCGCGTTTTTATTTGAGCGGCGATTGTCGAACGTCGAATCGACGACGTCGTTTTCGCGTCGCAAGGCGGTTGTCAACGAGTGTTTTTTCATCGACCGTTTTTTCCGACGTCGACTTTTTCGCGCGATCTTTTAACTCGGCGTTTCGGCGTTTCCTCGCCTCTTTTTAGCGTCGCGACGGAGCGTTGCGCTCGCGATTTTCCGACGACGTTTTTCGAACCGTTTGAATTTTGGCGCTCGATTTGGCGTTCGATTTCGGACGCGTCTTCTTTCGAAGCGTCGACGCGGTCTTTTTTTGAACGTCGTTTGAGTTCGCTTCCGTTTTTTCCGCTTCTTTCCGCCGACTCTTCCGATTTTGCCGACTTTGCGGAGCGTCTCCTTTTCGTCGTGCAAACGTTCGCCGCGCAAACGATTTTTTCGTTCCTTTCTTCGGCGTTCGAACTTGCGGAATCGGAACGCTTGGAACTTTTCGGCCCGACGCCGTTCGATTGGGGCGCGTCGATTCGTCCGCTCCTCGACGCGGAGACCGTCCAAACGTTAAAAGAGTTAAACTCCTCAAACTCGCCGTCTTTTTCCCTCGACGAGTTCCTCGCCGATTTTTACGCTCGCCTTTTTCCCGCCGAAGCGCGACGCGGTTTGGGCGAATTTTACACGCCGCCCGGCTTGGTCGCCGAAGTCGTCGACCGCGCGCTTTTCCATTTTTCCGAACCAACGCCGCTTCCCCCAACGCCGCCAAGCTCCGCGCCCTCCGTTCTTCCTTTTTTAACGCAAACCGCCCCGACCGTCTGTTCCCCTTACTCGACGCAACCCCGTCAATTTGCGCAAAACGCCGATTTTCCGTCGATTTTAGATCCGACGTGCGGCGACGGCGCGTTTTTGATCCCCGTTTTGCGGCGGCGAACGGCGCTCGGCATCGACTCGGCGTCGGCGCTCGCTCAAATCGCCGGTTTCGACTTGAGTCCGTTGGCGGTTTTATCGGCGCGCGCCCGACTCGCGTTTGCGGCGACCGCGTCCTTCCCCCCGAAACGCCGGAGCGCCGAACTCCGCCGAATCGTCGAACGCCGCCGCGCGACGCGTCCGAACGAACCGATTTTGCCGATTTTCCTTCTCGACGCCGTTCGCAACCGCGTTCCGACGCTCGACGCGCCGACGACGACCGTCCCGGTCGACCAACCTAACCAACCTAACCAACCTAACCAACCTAACCAACCTAACCAACCTAACCAACCTAACCAACCTAACCAACCTAACCAACCTAACCAACCTAACCAACCTAACCAACCTAACCAACCTAACCAACCTAACCAACTCAACCAACTCAACCAACTCAACCCAGTCGTCCCAACCTCTCCCGATTATTTCAACGCGCGACGTTGGGCGGCGACGCCCGATTTCGAACGCCGTTTCGATCTCGTCGTCGGAAACCCGCCTTGGATCGCTTGGGATCGACTCTCCGCCGAGTACCGCGACGCGACGAAAGAGCGTTGGCGCGAGCGCGGACTTTTTACCTTGTCCGGTTCGGCGGCGCTTCTCGGCGGGGGCAAAAAGGAACTCGCCGGACTTCTCGTTTACGAAACGCTCGACCGGCGGTTGCGCGACGGCGGCGTTTTGGCGTTCGTCGTTCCGAAATCGCTCTTCCAATCCCGCGACGCCGGAAACGGGTTTCGCCGATTCGGTTCGAACCCCGACGCGGCGCGTCCGACGCCGTTTCGCGTTCTCGAAATCGACGACTTTTCGGAAGCGCCGCTTTTTTCCGGCGTTTCGAGCAAGTTCGCGACCTTTTGCGCGCGACGCGGCGAGCCGACGCGTTATCCGCTCCCGGTTCGCCGTTGGCGCGCGACCGCCGGCGACGAAGCGCAAACCGCCCAACCCTCCCAATCGACGCAAACTAACGCGACGTCCGCCGCTCGACGCGGTCGTCCGCGTCGAACTTGGCGCGTCGAAATCGCCGACGTCGGGTTCGCGTCGCCGACGTCCGACGCGCCGGGCGCCCCGCTCCGTTTCGATTTCCCCGACGCCAAGCGGAACGCGCCCCCCTCGTCCCCCCAAACCTCCCAAACCGCCGAATCTTCGGAACTCGACGCGCTCGTCGAACGCCTTTTCGCCGAAAACGCCTCCGTCCGCTCCTTAAACCGCCCGGCGCAATCTCCCGATTTCGCCCGCTTTCCGCTTTTTGCCGCCGACGCCGACGACGCGTCGCCCGTCGAACCGGCTTCCGAACTCGCCGCGTCCCCTTACGTCGCTCGACTCGGCGCGAACGCGGCGGGCGCGAGCGGCGTTTTTTGGCTCGAAAACGTCGAACGGCTCGACGAGACGCTCGTTTCGGTTCGCAATCTCGGCGACGTCGGCCGGCGCAAAGTCGAAACGGTCGAGACGCAAGTCGAGTCGGCGCTTGTCTTTCCGCTTCTCCGTTGGCGCGACGTCGACGAGTTCGCCGCTCGGCGTCCGACGACCGCGATCCTCCTCCCGCAAGACCCGGCGCGACGGCGCGGAATCGACGGCGAAACGATGCGGCGCGATTTTCCGGCGGCGCTCGCTTATTTGAACCGCTTCGAAACGACGCTCCGCGACCGCGCCGCTTATCGCAAGTTCCAAAGTCGCGCTCCGTTTTGGTCCCTTTACAACGTCGACGAAGCGACCTTCGCGCCGATTAAGGTCGTTTGGCGGCGGATGGATTCGACGATTCGCGCCGCGGTCGTCCCGTTCGACGCGGAGCGCGACCGCCCGATTATTCCGCAAGACACCTTGTCGACGGTCGCCGTCGCGACGCTCGACGAAGCCGATTATCTCGCCGCCGTTCTCAATTCGACGCCGGTTCGCCGCCGCGTCGCCGCGTCGAGCGTCGCCGGTTCGAAAAGTTTCGGGTCGCCCGGCGCCTTCGCCGCGCTCGGCGTTCCGCGCTTCGTTCCGACGTCGTCCCTTTGCCAAACCCTCGCCGAATTCGGACGCCGCCGTCGCGAAGAAGCGGAACGAAAAAACGCCTAAAAACGCTCAACTTTTCCCCCGACGCGCCGTCGTTTTATCTTGACCGTCAAAATCGTTACAACCGAAGTCGTTTCCTCGCCGTCTTCCGCTCTTTCCTCGCCTTCCCCTCAATTTTCCCCGTTCCTTCATTTTCTCCAACTTCCCCAACTCATTCAACGCTCCTCAGCCCAATCTCCCCGACTTGCTCGCCCTTTTCACTTGTCCCAAGCTAACCCGCCGGACTTTCCCAACTCATCCAACCGTCCTAATCTTCCCAACTTCTTCCAACCAACCGACTTCCTTTAATCAACTAACTTTCTTCAACCAACCGACTTCCTTTAACCAACTAACTTTCTTCAACCAACCGACTTCCTTTAATCAACTAACTTTCTTCAACCAACCGACTTCCTTTAACCAACTAACTTTCTTCAACCAACTGACTTCCTTTAACCAACTAACTTTCTTCAACCAACCGACTTCCTTTAACCAACTAACTATCTCCGAATTTTGCAATTTGCCCCGGGACAAGAAACGCGAAAACCCGCGCCGTCTTGCAAGACTTCGCGGGCTTTACGTCGAATTTGCCAATTATCGCAATTTCAACGACGAGTTCGCCGTTCAAACGTCGGCGCGAGCTTTACTTCGCGGTCGCCGCTTCGAACGCGTCGAGCGCTTCGGAAAGAACCTTTTGCGTTTCAATATCCTCTTTTTCGCTCGCGTTATACCGGTCGTACATTTTGACGATTTCCGGCCCGCGCAAGAGCGAACCGTTCGCCGCCCATTGACGTTTCAACGCTCCGAGCGCTCGGCGACGCGTCGCGACGTCGAAGCGCGTATCGCCGATCAGCTCGACCAACTTATTTTGCGCGAAATTCGTTTTCAGCGTCGCGGCGACTTCGAGCCCGACGTCGAAAAGCGCCGGGGTCGACAAGGTTCGCGAAATCGTTCCGTTCCAATCGACGACGTCGTCGAGAGCGCCGGGACGCGCCGTTTCGAGCTTCAAGAGCGCGCGCAACGCCGCCTTCGACTGCGCCAATCGCAATTCGACCGGAACTTGCTCCGGCTTCGTCGTCTCAAGAAGACGCTGCGTCGCCCAAACGCCCGATTCGAGATCGAACGGCGTCGGCGCGGTCGTCGCGTTCGGCTCGGCGCCGACCAACGCTCCGGCGGCGCTTCCCTCCGCTTCGGTCGCGTATCCGACCAACAGCGGCGCGTCGTTCGTTCGGACGTCGGAGCGGAGCGTTTGCGCGACGACCCGCAAATCGGGCGTTCGAACGGCGGCGGTCGCCCAAATCAACTCGACGTCGGCGCTCGCTTGCGCGCGGAGCAACAAATCGCGACCGCTCGTCGCCGGAACCGACTTAAACCCTTGTTGCGCAAGGAGTTGACCAAGACGTCCCGTTTCGTCGAGTTTCGGCGACGCGACGACGGCCAACCGCTCGCCGCTCGCCGTCGCGAACCAAGCCAACGTCGCCGCGACCCGACTCGAACCGAGATACGAGCGCGACGGGTTCCAGCCGACGATCGCAAACGCCGCTTCGAAACGGACGCGACGGTCGGGGCAAGTCGCGGCGCGAACGATCGCGGTCGGTTCGAAATTGTTCGAGTAACAAAGCGATTCGTCGCCGCGCGTTTGCAGGAGCAACACCGGAATCAACGCGCCGCGGAACCGCTTCGTCGAAAGCGCGTAATCGAGCGCCGCGACGAGTTGTTCGACCGTCAAATTCGGCAGTTCCGCTTCAAACGTCGCGATTCCGTCGCGCCCGGCGTCGAGCCCGACTTCGTAAAGGACGCGTTCGGCGGTCGCGACGACGGCTTTCGAAGTCGCGAACGTCGACGGCGCGACGCCGTTTTCCGCGTCGGTCGCCGTCGCCAACGCGGCTTGCGCCCAAAACGCGGCGGCGTCCCGATACGCGACGTCGATCGGTTTCGTTTCGCGAACCGGCGCGTCGGTCGCTTCGTCCCAACGCCAAACGGTCGTTTCGCCGTCGACGACGATCGGGAACAAAAGCGTTCGTTTCCAATATCCGTCCGCTTGTTCGTCGGCGAGGCGCGCCGCGTCGGCTCGGGTCGGAACGTTTCCCCAATGCGCGGTCAACGCCGTTTCGAACGCCGCAGCGACGTCGGCGTCGGCGATTCCGCGCCCGTATCGAACGGCCAACTCGACGGCGATTCGCTTGTCGGCGATTTCGCCCAACGCGTCGACGACCGGCGCGAGGGTCGCTTCGTCGGCGTCGCGAAGCGCGGCGAGAAGCGCGTCGACCGCCTCGCCCTTAAAGAACGTCAAAAAGGACTTTGCGACGCGGCGTTGTTCGTCGTTTCCGGCGATCAAATCTTTCGTCAAGAGCGCGATCGCGGCGTTCCCGCCCTTGCGAACGTCGAGCGTCGCGGCGGCGCGTTCGTCCGGGTTCGCGCGATTCATCCTCGCCAAAGCGTCTCGAATCGTCGCTTCGTCTTCCCAATGTCGGCGCGCGATTTCGGAAACCCGTTCGACCGCTTGCGTTCCGATTTCCCCGATCGCCGCGTTCGCGACGAAATACGACAGCCGCCCCGCGCCGAGCGAATCGACGGCGGCGGCGCATTCGGCGGGGGAGCCCTCCGGCGCGTCGAGCGATTTTTGCGTCAACATCTTCGCGAACTCGACCCGTCCGACCCGCGCGACGCGAATCGCCGCGACGAGCCATTCGGCGGCGTTTTGCGGATTTTGCCCGAGAATCGCGGCTTCGGCGGGCGTTAGGGTCGCTAAAAAATCTTGCTCGGTCTTTTCGGCGTCCGGAACGTCTTCCGGGCGAAGGTATTTCGTTTCTTTTCCGGCGGCGTAATCGACGGCGGTCGACGCGGCGCTTTCCGGCGCAACCGGCGCCGGAGCGTTCAGTTCGTCTTCGGTCGGCGCGAAGGGCCCGGTCGACGGCGCGGCGCCGAACGGATCGGTCGCGTCGGCGTCCTCGTCTTCCTCGTCGTTCAAAACGACTTCCTCGTCCGGGTCGGTTCCAAACGGGTCGGTATCGTCCCCGACTTCTTCGGCGACGTCCTCGCCCGCGTCTTCGCCGAACGGATCGGAGTCGTCGTCGCCGAACGGGTCGTCTTGAGCGGCGGCCGACGGCGAAAGGGCGCCGAGGTTCGCGCCGTCGTTCAAGGACGCGACGCTCCAAGCGCAAGCGACGCCGAGAGCGCAAGTCGCGGGATAAGTAACGAACAGTTGACGCCAATTTCGCATAATATCGTTTCCAAAATATTTTAAAAGTCTTTTATCGAACGCGACCGAACGAGCGGACGCCGCGTTCCCGTTCCGAAAATCCGAAACAGCGCGATTTCCGCCGTTTTCCGTTCGTCGCGCCTTCGCTTGCCAAGCGTCTCGACGCCGTTTCGCGAAAAGTTTGCGGGAAAAAACGATTCGCCGGAATTGACGCCCGACGGTTGCCCGACGCCAACGACGACGCGTCCCGAAAAGTTTTGCGGGAAAAAACGATTCGCCGGAATTGACGCCCGACGGTT
>JAFSDX010000144.1 GCA_017436025.1 Thermoguttaceae bacterium | reverse complement strand
TCTTCGGCGACCGGCTCGGTCGCGGCGGCGTCTTCGGCGGTCGGCTCGGTCGCGGCGGCGTCTTCGACGGTCGGTTCGGTCGCGGCGGCGTCTTCGGCGACCGGCTCGGTCGCGGCGGCGTCTTCGGCGACCGGTTCGGTCGCGGCGGCGTCTTCGGCGGTCGGCTCGGTCGCGGCGGCGTCTTCGGCGGTCGGTTCGGTCGCGGCGGCGTCTTCGACGGCGACGGTCGCGGCGTTATCGGCGGGCGCCGCGTCTTGCGCGAACGTCGCCGCGGTCAACGCTAACGCGGAAAACAGAGCAAGACCGAGGTAAAAAGGTCTTTTCAACATGTTGATGCGTTTCATTGGTTAGTTGTTGTTACGTTAATTTTGCGGTGTTTCCCAAAACGACGCGCGGGGCGTCGTCGGGCGAAAAGTTTTGTTCGGAACGAAACGACGGAGCGCGAACGGCGGCGGGCGACGCGAAACGGTCGGGCCGAGGAACGCGGCGTCGCGAACGGTCGAGGGCGACCGATTATTTTTTCTTCGTCTGCTTATCCTTCGCGGCTTCTTTCGCTTCTTTGGCGGCCTCTTTGTTGAAAACGAAGCAGACCGCGCCGAGAGCGAAACGGATTTTGGTTCCGGTCGAGTCGTCGACGCGGAGAACGATTTCGCCGCCGTCTTTGTCGAGCGACGTAACGGTTCCGATAATACCGGCGGTCGTCATCACTTTGTCGTTAATCTTGATCGAGTCGATCAGCTTTTGCGCTTGCTTGTCTTGCGACTTTTTCGGCAAAACAATCAAGAACCACATAACGATCAACAATACGAACGTCATCATAACGACGGTGAACGGGCCGGAACCCGTCGGCGCTTGGGTCGGCGCGGGGGCTTCGGCCAAGAGCGGCGTTAAGGTCGGCAAAATCGATAAAAAGGTCATCGCGAATCCTAACGAGGAAACGAACGGCGCCCGAACGAGCGCGAAGTCGCGACCGCTCGACGGCGTTCTTGGAAGGTGGTCTTTTCGGAAAGTGAATCCTTTTCCATTAAACTATTATAATAAACCTTCTTCCCTCAGACTTCAAGCCCGCGCGGGCGGAATTTTCCCGTTTTTCTGATTTTTTTCTCCGACTTTTCGATTTTTTTTAACAAAACGCCGTCGCGAATTCAATTTTCGCCCGATTTTGACGCCGCTTTCGTTCTCGACGTCGACGCGGAGACCGGAACGCGTCGCCCAAATAACCGCGTCGAAAAAACGTTGGGGGCTCGATTGGAAACGAACGTCGCGGGCCGGAAAGGGGCGGGAACGAAAATTACTCTTGCGTCGCGGCGAAATTTGCGTTAAAATAACGCCCCTTCGAGACGCGAAAGGACGCCGAAACGCGGCAAGACGCGCAAAATAGGCGGCTTGGGAAGACCTGTTTAGGACGAACGGTCGAGAAAAGCGACGCTCGGAAGGGCGCGACGAGGAGCGTCGCGAGCAACGAACGACGGCGAAGGAGCGACGTTTTGAACGAAAAACATCCGATTTTGTTTTGCGACGGCGGCGCGAGCGCGTCGACCGACGAAGGTTTGCGGTTGCGTTGGCTTTGTCGGCGCGATTTTGGGGCCTTGCTTGCGTTGGAGCGGGCGGCGTTCGAGTTTCCTTGGACGCGCGACGAGTTCGAATATTGCCTGCGAACGCGGAATTTCGGCGGGTTGGTCGTCGAGCGGGACGGCGAGCCGACGGGGTATCTCTGTTTCGAAGCGCGCAAGCGGTCGTTTCGGCTGTTGAGTTGCGCGGTCGCGGAATCGGAGCGGCGACGGGGCGTCGGGACGCTTTTGGTTCGAACGTTGATCGAGCGTTTGGACGCGCGCCGTTCGAAGATCGCTTGCGTCGTTCGCGAACGGAATTTGGCGGCGCAACTTTTCTTGCGTCGGTTGGGGTTCCGAGCCGTTTGGGTGGCGCGCGATTATTATTTCAAGACGAACGAGGACGCTTATCGGATGACGTATCGCGCCGACGTCGCCGTCGCGGTCGACGCGGCGGAGCGAACGCGTCGACGATTGTTGAGTCGATAATTAGGGCAACGTTGAAAAAAAGGAAAAACGCGCCGTTTAATCGCGGCGTTGAGAACGCGTTCCGAAGGGGAACGCGTTTTTTTTTGCGCTTCGTCGAGGGTTGGGGAAGAATGCGAGAGTCGGGGAGAATAAAAAAGACGCGACGTTAAAGAAAAACCGACGCGATTTAACGGTCGCGTCGGTTTTGGCGTTTTTAGGGACGGCGGCGACTTTTGGTTAACGTCGGAGCGGAAGCGTCGCCGCGTCGGGAAGCGTTTAAAGCGTCTAAACGGTTTGGGGTGTTTGGCTGGTTTAAGCGGTTTGAGACGTTTGAACCGTTTAGAAGAGGGAACCGGCGCGCAGGGTCGGCGGTTCGGCGTTCAATTCGGTTCGTTTTTTGACGCGTTGGGGCGTCGCCGTCGCTTGCGCGACTTTCGCAACTTTCGGAGATTGCGCGTTTTGCGCGACTTGCGCCGTTTGTTTGTTTTGCGCGTTTTGTTTGTTTTGCGCGACGGCGGTCGCGTCGCCGGAACCGTCGGAGAGGCGCGACGCGGCGTTGGCGCCGGTTTTGCCGTTTTTATCGGTTGGAGCGGTCGCGTCGGCGGAGTTGGCGGCGACTTCGGACGCGGCGGCGGTCGGCGCGATCCATTTGACGTTTCCTTCGTCGATAATTTTGCGGCGGGGGGACGCGGCGGTCGACGCGGTTTTCGTCGGCGTTTGCGAGCGCGTCGAGTTTTCGGCGAGCGTTTCGTCGACCTCGGGGCGGGAGAAGAGGACGACTTCGTCGGCGTCGAGCGTTTGCGGAACGTTCGTCGTCGAGGTTCCGGAAGCGTCGGACGCGGCGGCGTCGGTTTGCGTCGCGTCGTCGAAGAAGGTCGGCGACGGGAGCGTCGGCGCGTCGTTTTCCAGTTCGCCGTCGGCGGCGTCGTCGGTCGCGGAGGTCGGCGCGACGAGAGTCGTTTCGCTTTCGAGATCGGCGATTTCGTCGGCGGTTTCGGTCGCTTTCGCGGCGTTTTGTTCGAGCGCGGCGCGCAGTTCGGTCGCTTTTTTCGCGAGCGCGGCGTCGGTCGGGTTGAGTCGACCGGCGATCGTCGTCTTGTCGAGCGCTTCTTGAACGTTTCCGGCGCGTTCTTGGAGGACGCCCATCTTGTAAAAGGCGCGATAGTCGTTCGGCGCGGCGGCGGCGACCTCTTCGAGAACCGCGTAAGCCTCGTCGTCGCGTTCTTGCGCTTCGAGGAAATAAGCGATTTCGAGTTTCGGCTCGATCGAGTCCGGGTTGCGGTCGCGCCAATCTTCGAGCGTTTGAAGGGCGGTCGCCGCGTCGCCGCGAGTCGAGGCGCTCGTCGCGAGCCCGCGATAACAGCAGACGATCGTTTCCGGCGCGGCTTCCCGTTCGAGCGCGGCCCAATAGGCGTTTTCGGCTTGCGTCAAGAGGGCGTAATCGCCGGTCGCGAGCGCTTTGCGTTGATAGGCGGCGCCGAGATTGTAAAGCGTTTCGGCGTTTTCCGGATTTTCCGCGAGCGTTTCTTGGAAGACGGCGATGGCGCGGTCGTAATCGCCGGTCGCGTAAAGTTCGACGCCTTGCGCGTTGCGCGACGCGACGAGACCGCTTGGCGAGGCGCAGCCGGTCGCGACGAAAGTCGGCGCGGCGATTCCGAGTCCGAGGAGCGCGAAAAGGGCCGCTCCGGCGAGCGTCGGTCGGGACGACGGCGACGACGGCGAGCGGAACGAAGGCGCGGCGGACGGCGGAAAGGAAAAGGGCGTTCGAAACAACATAACGGCGTCCTTGCCGAGTCGCGGCGGTTTTGGCGGAGAAAACGGGCGACTTGCGACGTATATATATTAATAATGACAAAACGGGCCGAAAACAATCGCGAAATTTCCAAACGGAGCGGCGACGCGGCGTTCCTTGCCGACGGCGCGACCGTTTTAACCGGAATAATCGCGATAAACCGTTCCGATAGTAACGTTTTTTTGGGGCGGAATCAAGACCGGTTTGAAAATTTGCGCTTCCCCCTTGCGCTCGACGCGTCTTTTGGGGTAAAATAGAATCGGCGGAGCGGAGAGCGTCGCCGCCGCGTTGAAGCGGGGAACGGAGCGCGGCGTTGTCGGGAAGCGTCGTTGCGTTGAGCGTCGCCGCGTTGAAATAGAGAAACTGCTTAAAATGGACGGATTGCGGAAAAATGGTCGTTGAACGAGAAAAGAGAAAATGGACGCGAGCTTGCGGCGTCGCGGGGCGGTTCGCGGCGGTTTTGACGGCGGTTTTTGTCGCGGACGGGCTTTTTTTTGACGCGACTCAAACGGCTGAAGGCGCGCCGCCGCGTCGAACGACGACGCGAACGACCGGTTTTCGCGACGACGCGGCGAAGATGGAAAAAACGGAGAAGAACGCCGGTTTGAGCGTTTCCGCGAAGACGGGAGAAAGCGGCGAATTGGGCGTCTTTGCGAAACCGGGCGCTTCCGCGAAGACGGGAGAAAGCGGCGAATTGGGCGTCTTTGCGAAACCGGGCGCTTCCGCGAAGACGGGAGAAAGCGGCGAATTGGGCGTTGTTGCGAAACCGGGCGCTTCCGCGAAGACGGGAGAAAGCGGCGAATTGGGCGTTGTTGCGAAACCGGGCGCTTCCGCAAAGACGGGCGTTTTGGGTAAAACGGGCGCCGCGCGTCAAGCGGAGCGGAACGACGGCGCGCTTCCGGCGGCGGTCGGAGCGTCGTTTTTTTCGCCGGAGGAGGAGCGCGACGCGGCGGCGCTTTGGGGCGACCCGACCGAAGCGGAGCGGTTGCGAGCGCAAGTTCTCGACGCGGCCCGACGGCGGCGCGAAACTTGGCCGCAATTTCCGGCGATTAACGAGAAAAAAGCGGCGACGCTCGGGATTCGGCGAGTCGAAGGGAAGAACGTAACGCTGACGACCGACCTGCCGCCGTCCCCCGGCGTCGACGAAATCCCGGCGGCGCTCGACGCGGCGATCCCGCATATTTGTCGCTATTTTGGGATAGACGAGCGGAAATTTGAAAATTGGAAGATAAACGCGTTTTTGATGGGGAACGTCGATTCTTTTATCGAAATCGGCGTTCTCGACGGGCCGCCGCGTTTCCTTTACGGTTATTCGATTTGCGATCGAATTCTCGCTAAGGATCAAAAGATTGAATATTATAACCGTTTTTTGCTCTTGCACGAGCTGGTTCACTCCTTTATGCACGAGGTTTTCGGCGACCTCCGCCCGCGTTGGTATTCGGAGGGAACGGCGGAGTATTTGGCCTTGCACCTTTGGAAGCCGGCGGAAAAATCGATAGAAATCGCCCAGTTTCAAACCGATCCGGACGCGACGCCCGGTTTTGGGCGGTTGCAAGAGATTCGCGAGATCGTTCGCGCCGGGAAAGCGCCGACGTTGCGCGAGATTTTGGCGTTCGAACCGCGCGATTATGTTCGAACGTCGACATACGCTTGGAGTTGGGCGCTCGTCGCGTTCTTGAACGAGTCGCCGAAATACCGCGACGTCGTCGAGCGACTGCCGTATTGGTCGACGTATTGGGAGCCGAACCGCGTTTTCGTCGAGACGCTCGGCGACCGTTGGGGGGAATTGGAGAACGATTGGGCCGATTTTGTCGGTCGTATCGACTTTAATTATAACTTCGACGCGACGGCGATCGACGCGACGCCGGGACGACCGTTCGCGGAAGCGGCGGCGGAGTCCGGAAACGCGGCGGTCGTCGTCGAAGCGGCGGCGAATCGTGGTTGGCAAAATTCCGGCGTCGCGCTCGAAGCCGGAACGACGTACCGCTTGGCGACGGCGGGGCGTTATCGGCTGAACGTCGAGGAAGCGGGGAAAAAGTTGGAGTTCGAGGCGTCGGGCGCGACGTTCCGATACGTCGAGGGCGCGCCGCTCGGGCGGTTGCAGGCGGTCGTCGTTCCGCTCGAATCGGCGACGTTCGACGCGTTTTACTCGTTAAAATCGGCAAACGGCGGAAGCGGGACAAACTTGAGCGACGCGACGAAGACGGTCGGCGGGTTAAAACGGGGAAAATCGGCGAACGAGGCAAAATCGGCGTCGCGCGGAACGTTCGAACCTTGGGACGCCGTCGTCGGATTCGAAACGTCGACGGCGACGCTGACGCCCGAGCGTTCCGGAACGCTTTTCTTCCGAATCAACGACGCGCCCGGCAACCTTGCGAAGAACGCCGGAAGCGTTAAAATTCAAATCAAACGCGCCGCGTCAAGCGGAAGCCGGGAAGAATCGGCAAAGCCGGTCGAGTCGGTTGAATAAAGCGTTGGGACGAGACGGGTAAACGGCGCGGTTTGGGGCGGCGTCGCGATTGATTTGGTTTGGGAGAATTGGGGGGACGGCGCGGATTGAGACGGCGTCGCGATCGATTTGGGTTGGAGGAACCGTCGAAACGGCGCGGTCGCTTGGCGGCGCTTTAGGTAAAATAGAAAAAAAGCGAGTTGGAGCGCGGAGCGGAAACGCCGACGGCTCAAACTTGCCAACGATAAAAGGAGGAAAGGCGATGAAAAAATTCGCGGTGATTATCGCGGCGGCCGGGAAGAGCCGTCGTTTTCAAAAGGGCGGTTCGCCGCTGACGTTGAACGCGCCGAAAAAGCCGTTCGCGCCGCTCAAAGGGCGCGCCGTTTGGCTCCATTCGGCGGAGCGTTTCGCGCGGCGTCGGGACGTCGCGCAGTTGATTTTGGTCGTCTCGCCGGAAGATCGCGCCGACGTCGAGCGGAAGTTCGCGGCGGAGCTTTCGCTGTACGGGATCGAGATCGTCGAAGGGGGCGCCGAACGCTTTTTGTCGGTCGAAAACGGTTTGAAGGCGGTCAAGGCGTCGGTCGATTACGTCGCGGTTCACGACGCGGCGCGTCCTTGCGTTAGCGACGGCGACGTCGAGAACGTTTTCGCCGAAGCGACGCGGACCGGCGCGGCGATTTTGGCGGCGCCGATCGTCGGGTCGATCAAGCGAGCGCGCCCGGCGTCGAGCGGCGGGAAGTTGGAGACGGAGGTCGTTCGCGAAAAATTGGGACTCGGCGCGGCGAACGGCGAACGGCTGGCGGTCGACGAGTCGACGCCGCGCGAGAACCTTTGGGAAGCGCAAACGCCGCAAGTTTTCGAAAAAACGCTCCTCGAACGCGCGTTTCGCGAACGGAAACCGGACTTTCAACCGACCGACGACGCCGGACTCGTCGAAGCGCTCGGCGCCGAAGTCGCGATCGTCCCGGGCGCCCGGACGAATATCAAAATCACCTCGAACGACGACTTGGCGATCGCCGAAAAATTTCTCGAAATCGTCGCTCGTCGCGACGCGAAACCGAAAGCGTTTTTCTGAGCGAAAAATTGGTTGGCGAGCCGAGAAAAATGGCGGTTGACGAAAAATGTTTGTCGTTGCTGAAAACGGAGGTCGACGCGAAAAAAAACGTTGAAGACGTTAAAAATAAAAGATTGTCGCAAAAAAACGTCGGCGGCAGTAGAAAACAACGGTTGTCGCGAGAACGCGTTGACGGGGCAAAAAACAAACGATCGACGCGAAAAAACGTTGACGACGTTAAAAATAAAAGATCGTCGCAAAAATTGTCGGCGGCAGTAGAAAACAACGGTTGTCGCGAGAACGCGTCGACGGGGCAAAAAACAAACGGTCGACGCGGGAAACGTCGACCGTTTTAACGATAAAATAGAGAAGTTGGAGGAGTTGGGAAAACGCGGCAGAGCGGCGAAAACGGACGCCGGAGCGCAACGGGCGATAAACGCTAAGCTCCGCGACGAAAACGACCGACTCCAAATTTCGCGCGTCGGAGCGCAACGGGCGATAAACGCTAAGCTCCGCGACGAAAACGACCGACTCCAAATTTCGCGCGTCGGAGCGCAACGAGCGATAAACGCTAAGCTCCGCGACGGTTGCCGTACCACTCGAGCTGCATTCGCGGGCAATATCGGTAGCCGCGCGGCCCGGCGTAGGCGGTTATCCACTCCGCTTTTTCCCGCATCGTCGCGACGTCGATCGCCATCGGCATCAGGAGAACGCGATCCGCGCGGACGTCGCCGAGGCGTTCGAGGTACTCTTCGATTTCAACGAGGTCTTCCGGTTCGTCGACGACGAATTTCAGCTGATACGGGTAACGCTCGATCAGCCGCCGAACGATTTCCGGACGGTCGCGGTTCGTTTCGGGCAACCGAACCGCCGAATCGACCGCGCCGCGCGGCGTCGAGTTCGAAAGTTTCGGGCTGATCGACATCAAATGGCAAACGACCGGAAGGTCGATGGTGCCCGCCGTCTCGATCGTGATCGTTAATTCGCGTTCCGCCAGCGCTTGCGTCAGCGGGATTAGCTCCGAATACATCATCGGTTCGCCGCCGGTCAGAACGACGTGTCGGCAGTTGTAAAGGAGAACGCGACCGACGATTTCCTCGACCGAAAGGTCTTCGCCCTCTTCGCGGCGCCAAGACGCGTATGTCGTGTCGCAAAACGAACAGCGGAGATTGCACCCCGTCGTTCGAACGAAAGCGGAAAGAACGCCGGTCCAAAGGCCTTCGCCTTGTTTCGAGTTGAAGATTTCGACGACGCGCATAATAAAAACGAGCGAAACGGAAGGGGCGAAGGGCGAAAAGGGCGGCAAGCGTCGGACGCGAACCGCCTAAACGATAAGGTAGGCGTCGAAAATTAGCGCGTTAATCGTCGCGACGTTCCGATTTTGCGGTTTTTAACGCCGGATTATCGGCGATAAACGTCGGGCGCGAACCGCCTAAACGATAAGGTAGGCGGCGAAATTTAGCGCGTTAATCGTCGCGACGTTCCGGTTTTGCGGTTTTTAACGCCGGATTATCGGCGATAAACGTCGGGCGCGAACCGCCCAAACGATAAGGTAGGCGGCGAAATTTAGGCGCGTTAATCGTCGCGACGTTCCGATTTTGCGGTTTTTAACGCCGGATTATCGGGGATAAACGTCGGGCGCCGCCTAAACGATAAGGAAGGCGTCGAAAATTAGCGCGTTAATCGTCGCGACGTTCCGATTTTGCGGTTTTTAACGCCGGATCGTCGTAACCGTAAACGCCGCGAAAACGCTCCGCCGGGTATTTTTCGGCGTTTTTGCGCATTTTCGCCGCGAACGCCGACGCGAAATCGACGCCGAGTTTGTCGCAAAGGTTCAAAAGGTAACTCGCGACGTCGGCGATCTCTTCCGCGACCGCGTTCAACGCCTCCGGGTCGTCCTTGGCCGCGAACGATTCCTCCGGCGTCGACCATTGGAAACGTTCCAGCAACTCCGCCGCTTCGATCGCGACCGACGCCGCTAAGTTCTTCGGCGTGTGAAAACGGCCCCAATCGCGCTCCTCGGCGAAACGAACGACGAGCCGTTTGAGGTCGGCGACGGTCGTCGTTTCGTCGGAAAATTCGCTATTGTCGGAAAAATTGGACGGCGCGTTCATCGGGCGAAACGGGCGGCGGTTAAGGCTAACGTCGGGGATTAACAACATTGGAACGCGCCGACGTTTTCGGTCGACGCGTTTCGACGGGAGCGCTAAACGTCGACGACGCAACGGTTTAGTAAGGCGACGCGTCGCGCCGTCGAAGCGGGATCACTCGGCGACTTGCGCTTCTTCCCAGTCTTGGCGCGCCAAACCGGCGGCGCCGACGTACCCGGCGTCGTTCCCCATCACCGCGTAATCGATGCGGAGACGTTCGGCCAAGTGGAGGAAGATGCGGGAACGCGTTTCTTGCTCGATCGTTTCGAGGAAGATGCGCCCGGTCGCGGTCGTTTTGCCGCCGAACGTCATCGCGCCGCCGATGAGGATGCAACTCGGGTCGATCGTGTGAATCAGCGAAATCATCCCGTGCGACAGGTAGCGCGCCGTTTCTTTGACGATGCGAAGAGCGACTTCGTCCCCGGCTTCCGCTTCTTCGAAGACCATTTTCGGAATCTCGTCGTCCCGTTTGCGAGCGCGAACGCGTTCGGTCAGCGACGTTTTAAATTCCGCTTCGACGTATTCGATCGTACGGTTGGCGACGCCGGTCGCGCTGGCGTACGCTTCCAAGTGGCCGCGTTGACCGCATTTGCACCAACGGGCGTTTTCCGACGTGTCGATCAGGTTGTGGCCCGCTTCGCCGCCGTGGCTGTGCGTGCCGTTCCAAACGTGCCCGTTCAGGACGATACCGCAACCGACGCCGGTGCCGAGCGTCAACAAAATAAGGCCTTCTTCGCCTTGACCGGCGCCGACCCAATACTCGGCGAACGCGGCGGCGGGGCCGTCGTGCGCGAACGTAACCGGGAGACCGACGTTTTCGGCGAGGCGGTCGCGAATCGGGAAAAAGTTCCAACCCGGGAGGTTCGAGGGGCGAACGAGCGAGCCGGTCGGAATGTCCATCGTGCCGGGGGAACCGAGCCCGACGCGGGCGATATCGGCGGGGGTCAACCCGGCTTTTTCAACGCCTTGCAGAATCGCGTCGGCCATCCGTTTCGTCGCGTCTTCCGGGCCGCGTTCGACGAGGGTCGGGGTCGTAACGTAGGAAAGCGTTTTCCCGGCGTCGTCCAAAACGCCGACTTTGATGTTCGTGCCGCCGAGGTCGACGCCGACGAAGTTCGGTTTTTTCAGGTTCGCAGAATTGGCCATTTGGGCGTTCGCTCCGTAAAGTTGCGGGAAATCGTTCGGGGAAACCGCTTCCTCGAACGCGTCGTCTTTTATCATTTCGGTAAAAAAAGCGGGGTCGGAAAAGAATTTTTAACAAAAAAACGGCGCGACGCGAAGTCGGCGCGAAAATTTCTTTCCGAGCGGCGGCAAAAAACGCGCGGTTTTGTCGAATTTGCCGGTCTTGACGACAATTCGACGGCGCAAATTACCGTCGTTCTTTATTATAACCGAAATTGTCGTCGTTGGGAAGGGGCAAACAATTCGGACGAGATTTTTCTTTTTGCGTTTTTTTCGTCGAAGGGGCGGTTTATACCGTTTGGTCGCTTGCGGCGCGGCGTTTTTTGCGTACAATGGACGGTAAAGCGGGGCGGCGGAGCGGGGCGCGTCGGCGCAAACGAATGAGGGAACGAATATTGGAAACGGGAACGGAAACAGAGGCGAACGGGGAACGCTCGGCGTTTCGGCGCGTCGTCGAGACGGCGTTCGAGCTGGTTTATCCGCGGACGTGTTGGATTTGCGACGAGCGAATCGTCGGAGCGGAGGCGGGCGGCGGTCGCTCGGGGGACGTCGGCGCGGTCGGCGTTTTGGGCGGGTTTCGCGTTCCGTTGGCCGCGCTCGTTTGCGCCGAGTGCCGTCGAGCGGCGAGCGTTCCGGCGCGGACGTTTTGCCGACGTTGCGGTCGGGTCGCGATTCGGGAGACGGCTCGCGGGGACGACGCGCTTTGCCGATTTTGTTTGCGAAAAACCGGGGCGGCGGAGTTCGCGTTCGACGAGGTGCGTCCGATGCATTTTTATCGGGGGACGACGCGGGCGCTCGTTTTGCAGTTGAAGCGAACGGTCGACCCGACGTTGGCGGAGATCGCGGCGCGGCTTTACTTTGAGTCGCGGCGGCGAGTTTTGGCGGCGTTTCGTCCGGACGCGGTCGTTCCGGTTCCGATGAATTGGCGGCGTCGGTTTTTGCGGAGCGTCAATTCGCCCGATTTTTTAGCGTCGGCGTTGGCGCGGGAGCTGGGCGTTCCTTGTTGGGCGAAGACGGTTCGCCGGGTTCGCGCGACGCCTCCGCAGTCGGCGGTCGATTGGGAGGCGCGCCGAGATAACGTCGCGGGCGCTTTCGACTTGAAGGTCGGGAAGGCGGACGGCTCGCTCGATCGCTTGAAGGGAAAGCGAATTTTGCTCGTCGACGACGCGTTCACCAGCGGCGCGACGGCGAACGAAATCGCTTCTTTGCTGAAAGACGACGGCGACGTCGAGGCGGTTTGCGTCGCGACGTTGGCTCGCGCCGGGTTGGGGAAAGGACGGCGACTTTGACGCTTCGGCGGTCGGGGAGATAAGCGGCGACTTTGACGCTTCGGCGATTGGGGAGGTAAGCGGCGACTTTGTCGCTTCGGCGATTGGGGGAGTAAGCGGCGACTTTGACGCTTCGGCGGTCGGGGAGGTAAGCGGCGATTTTGACGCTTCGGCGATTGGGGAAGTAGACGGCGACTTTGACGCTTCGGCGATTGGGCGCGGTCGGACGGCTTGCGTAAAATAAGGAGATTGCGACGGGCGGCGCGGAACGGCGTCCCCGTTTTTATCGCGTCTTTTCATTAATATTAATATAAGGATATTAATAAAGAAACTTCAAGAAAGGAAAATCGAATGAAACTTGTCAAATTGGGCAAGCGAATCGCGGCGGCTCTTTGCGGCGTCGCGGCGACGTTCGCGGCGGTTTGGGCTCTTTCGGCGACGGCGGCGACCGTTCGCGCGGCGGAAGACGGCGAGCTTCGCGCTCCTTGTTATCCGCTGATTACTTGCGACCCTTATTTTAGCGTTTGGTCGAACGTCGACGAACTGGCCGACGCGTTCCCGGTTCACTGGACGGGACGCATTCACGCGCTGACGTCGTTCGTTCGCGTCGACGGGGAAAATTACCGCCTGATGGGCCGTCCGACCGAATTCGACAAAGCGGCGAAAAAAGCGACGCAAAAATCGGTTTCCGTTCGCGCGACGAAAACCGTTTACACGTTCGAAGCGGGCGCCGTCGAGCTGACGTTGACGTTCCGCAGAACGCCGCTCCCGAACGATTGGGACGTTTTTTCGCGCCCGGCCGCTTACGTCGTTTGGACGGCCAAGTCGACCGACGGCAAGGAACATAACGTCGCGATTTATTACGACCAAAGCGCCGAACTTTGCGTCGACGACGTCAAGCAGGAAGTCGCCGCCGGGCGTTTGACGACCGAAAATCTCGACGTCCTTCGACTCGGAACGACGGAACAGCCGATTCTCGCTAAGAGCGGCGACAACCGTTGCATCGACTGGGGAAGCCTCTTCCTCGCGGTCGAAAAAGGGACGGCTAAAACCGCGGTCGCCGGGCACCTCGACGCTCGCGGCGCCTTCTTGACCGACGGCGCCCT
The DNA here is from genome assembly GCA_017436025.1 of Thermoguttaceae bacterium. Lineage (GTDB taxonomy): Bacteria > Planctomycetota > Planctomycetia > Pirellulales > Thermoguttaceae > RUG369. The sequence continues at coordinate 11,490 of JAFSDX010000144.1, read as the reverse complement.
CCCGAGCGACGACAAGCGCTTCCCGCGCCGCGCCAACGACGATTGGCCGGTCTTGGCGGTCGCGCTCGACTGCGGCAAAGTCGGCGCCGACGCGGTCGAAAAGCGGATTATCGTCGCTTACGACGACGAGTACTCGATCGAATTTTTGGGCCAAAAATGCCGTCCGTATTGGCGCCGCGACGGGCTCGAAGCGTTGTCGATGCTCGAACTTGCCAACGCCGAATACGCCGAGTTGACCGTCCGTTGCGACGCGTTCGACGCCGAAATGTTCGAACAAGCGACCGCGGTCGGCGGGACGAAATACGCGTCCCTTTGCTCGATCGCTTACCCGCAGGCGGTCGCGGCGCACAAACTCGCCGTTTTGCCGAACGGGAAACCGATTCTCGTTTCGAAAGAGAATTTCAGCAACGGTTGCGCGGCGACGGTCGACATCCTTTACCCGACGGCGCCGGTTTTCGCCGTTTACGACGCCGGGCTCCTCAAAGCGACGCTGACGCCGGTTCTCGAGTACGTCGCGTCGGGGCGCTGGAAGTTCCCGTTCTCGCCGCACGACCTCGGGACGTATCCGAAGTTGAACGGCCAAGTTTACGGCGGCGGCGAACGAACCGAAGAAAACCAAATGCCGGTCGAAGAGTCCGCGAATATGCTGATTATCGCCGACGTCGTCGCGCGCCTCGACGGGAACGTCGAGTACGTCGCCGAATATTGGGACGTCCTTGAATCTTGGGCCGAATATCTCCTCGCCAAGGGGCTCGATCCGGAAAACCAACTTTGCACCGACGACTTCGCCGGTCACCTCGCGCACAACGCCAACCTTTCCGCGAAGGCGATCGTCGCGCTGGCTTGCTTCGCCGACCTTTGCGAACGGAACGACAAACCGGAACTCGCCAAAAAGTTCCGCGCCAAGGCCGAAGAGTTCGCCGTCGAATGGGTCAAGTTGGCCGACGGCGGCGACCGCTTCCTCCTCGCGTTCGACCGCAAGGATTCTTGGAGCCAAAAATACAATCTCGTTTGGGACAAACTCCTCGCGCTGAACCTCTTCCCGAAGGAAGTCGTCGCGAAGGAACTCGCCTATTACAAGACGAAGTTCAATAAATACGGGCTCCCGCTCGACAATCGCGCCGATTACACCAAGCTCGACTGGGAACTTTGGACCGCGACGATGGCCGACTCCCGCGCCGAGTTCGACGCGCTGACCGCCTCCGTTTACGAGTACGTCGACAATACGCCGTCCCGCGTTCCGCTCTCCGACTGGTACTTCACTAGCGACGCGAAGCAACGCGGCTTCCAAGCGCGCGCCGTCGTCGGCGGCGTCTTCATTAAGCTCTTGGAAAACAACGAGAAGCTGACGAAGTAACGAACGATAGAGGCGCTTCGCGCGCCGCGTCGACGCTCGAACGCTCGTTCGGATTGAAGGCCGAACGAGCGGTTTTTGCGCGAAAAGTAAAAATAATGAAAAAAATGAATGATTTTCGAGCGATCGAGTAAAAAAACGCGAGGAACGGGCCGATAAAAATTAAAAAATAGTTAAGACGACGCGACGTTCGGCGGAATTTTTAAGCGCCGAAACGCGTTTGAGCGTCGAGAAGCAAATAAACAAACAATAATAGAAACGATAAGAAAGGATTTTTCGATGAAAAACGAATTTTTCGTCGACGGAATCGGCAAAATTCACTTCGCCGGCAATATGGTTCGCTTTGACTGCGTTACCCTCCAACCGGGCGCCGACGGCGAAAAACCGACCCCGGAAGAAGTTTTCCGCGTCGTGATGCCGCCGCAAGGTTTCTTGGCCGCGTTTAACAGTATGCAACAACTGATCGACAAACTCGTCGCCGCCGGCGTTCTGCGCAAGAACGACCAAGCCGCGATCGGCGAATGAGCCGCGCCGTCGACGACGTTTTAAGGGGCGCAAAACGTTTGTTTTCGCTCCTTAACCGTTGAAATCAAGAACGAGCGTTCGACGCGAGTCGACGCTCGTTTTCGCGTTTCTTGCGAACGTCGGAACCGAAAACGTCGAAACGTCGGCGCGACGAACCGGAAAAAGCGTTAAATTTTGCCGCGTCGCCGTTGAAAGAGCGACGGCGCGGCGTTTGAAAGAAACTCGCGATTAACGACGGCGACGAATCGGGTTCGGTTTCGGCGCTTCGCGCGTCGGGGCGGTTTCGACGGGCGTTTCCGCTTGCGCTTCCGGTTCGTTTTCGTCGGCGGTTTCCGGCGTCGCGGACGTTTCGGTTTTGGCGGGCGTTTGCGTTCTCGTTTTTTCAAGTTCCGGCGCGGGCGCGGCGGCGTTCGGGCGCGCTTCCCAAATCCAGCCGTTCGGTTGGAAGAGAAGACCGCGACCGAAAATCGCGCAAGCGGCGAAAACCGCGTAAACGAGGAGGGCTTTGCCGAAATTGCAGTCGAAGAAAATCAGCGCGCCGAACGAACCGACGATCGCGACCGGAATCAACAACAGCGTCGCCGTCAAGCCTTGACTTCCTAAAAACGCGACGAAAAGTTCGAAAACGATCCAAGAACCGCCGAAAACGAGCGCGGCGAAGAGCGATTTTTGCGCCAATTCGCCGCCTTCGAGCTTTTCGAGGTCGTCGGCGTCGCGAATCAACATGTATCCGAACCGCGCGATCGGGAAGGCGATTCCGAAAACCGCGACGGCGCCGACGATTCCGCTCAAAACCGCCGACTTGGCGAGCCCGACGCCGAACGCCGCGCCGAAAACGAGCAGAATTCCGAGCAAACTAAGGAGAAGGCCTTGCGTCGAAAACTCGAACCTCTTTTGCTCGATCGGGCGCGTTTCCTTGCCGACGCGCGTCGTTTTGCCGTCTTGAACGACTTCGTCCGGCGCGTGAACGACGACTTGAACCTTCGGAATCTCGATGATGTGTCCGCACTTGGGGCAGGGGCCCTTTTGACCGGCGAACTGATCGCCGACTTCGAACGACGTCATACACCCGGAGCAGAGAACTCGGATCGCCATTAATCTTTCCTTGCGTTGCGTTGGTTGAGGGACGAAAGCCGCCGCGTCGACGACGCGAACTCGGCGAAAAGGAGGAAACGCGAAAGGCGGAAACGTCGAAACGACCCCGCTTCCTTCATTTTAACGAGACGGCGCGAAAATTTCAAGTCCGTTTTCCGTTTCTTTCGCGATTTCCGACGCCGACGGCGCGACAAACGAACGACGAACGTTAAAATAGGCGAAACGCGCAAAGTCGGTAAAGTTGAAAGCGCGGCGCGTCAAGGTTTGAGGCGGGAGAGTCCCAAGCGCGCTCGGCGGCGGTTGAGTTCTTCGAGGCATTTCGGAACCGCTCCGAGGAACCGAACGATTTGGCTCGCCGTCGTTTCGAGCGCGGCGGCGGTCGCCGTTAGATTCTCGCCGTTCGCTTCGAAAACGTCGAAGAATTCTGAAACGAGAATCGCGTAATCGAAACTCGACGGCGCGACGCGAATTTTGCTCCCTTGCAACCGCTCGAACCAACGGAGCGAAGCGCGGGCGTCGGCGGTCGCGACGATTTTCGACGTCTCTAAATTCTCTAAAGCGCCTAAACTAACGTCGGTAGGCGAGGCGAGACCTTGCGGAACGGGGGTTCGAACGGTCAGCGCGATTTCGATTCGGAGCCGTTCGAGCGCGATTTTCCGATTTTCGCCTTGATAACGCCGCTCGGTCGCCTCGCCGACGAGCCCGGTCGCCGGATGATAGAAACGAACCGCCGTTTCGACTTTGTTGCGGTTTTGCCCGCCGGGCCCGGAGCGGCGCAAACGCTCCATTTGGCAAGCGCGTTCGAGTTGTTCCGGTTCAAGGTAAACCGGCGAACGGAACGGCGAAGCGGGAAAGTCCGAAGCGGAGGAAAGAGCGGGCGGCATTGCGACGATTGCGAAAAATGGAAAGAGCGGAGAGACTAGGAGGACGCGGCGAACAAAACGACGCCGCGTTAAAAAAACGAAAAAAGCGAAACCTTTTCGACCGTCGCGATAAAAAAACGCGAAACCGTCGGGCAAACCGGGCGATTTCGCGTTAAATTAGGGGAAACGCGCAAAAAAGGAAAAGAGGGGAGACGGTTTTCGACTCAAATTTGACTTTTCGTTTCGAGTCGAAACGCTCGCTTGGCGCCCCGATTTCGACGTTGAAACGCCGACCGGGGCAAGAATTCCTCTTCGCGTCGCCGTCCGATTAGAAGTGCAAACCGAACGGGTTGTCGCCGGCGTTCGAGAGACCGCCCTTGAGCGGGCCCTTCGGACGGTTTTTCTTGATGCGTTCGCGAACGGCGGCGGCTTCGGCTTCCGCTTGCGCTTCGGCGGCGGCTTCCGCGGCGGCGGTTTCGGCGTCGCGTTGACGTTTCGCCTCTTCGCGCGGATCGGGCGTCAAACGCTTGATCGACAAGGAAATCTTGCGTTTTTCGCGGTCGATCGAGAGGACTTGAACGTCGACGAAATCGCCGACTTGGAGCGCGTCCGAAACTTGCGCGATCCGTTTATAGCAAATTTCGCTGATGTGAACGAGCCCTTCGACGCCCGGCGCCAACTCGACGAACGCGCCGAACGCCATCAGGTTCGTAACGCGTCCGCGAACTTTGTCGCCTTCGACGAACGTTTCGTCGATCTTCTTCCAAGGATCGCTGTTCGCGTCTTTGTACGAGAGGGAAATGCGGTTGCGGTCGAGGTCGATTTTGGTAACGATAACGCTAATGCGTTCGCCTTCTTTGACGACTTCGGACGGGTCGGAGACGCGGCCCCAGCTCATTTCGGAGACCGGAAGGAAACCGTCGACGCCGCCGAGGTCGACGAACGCGCCGACGTTGATGATCTTGCGGACGAGACCTTCGCGGGTTTGGCCGACTTCGAGTTCCGACGTCGTCTTTTCGCGCATTTCTTCGCGTTCGCGCTCCATCAGGACGCGGCGGCTGACGACCAAGTTGCGGCGCTCCGGATTGACTTCGGTAACGACGCACTTCCAGCGTTCGCCGACGAATTGTTCGGCGTTTTCGACGAAGAACGGCGCGATTTGACCGTTCGGCATAAAGCCGCGGAGCCGTCCGACTTCGCATTCGAGACCGCCCTTGTTGGCGCCGATAACGCGCGCTTCGACGATCGCGCCGACCGTTAAGCTAAGCCAGTCGCCGACTTCCGCCGCGGCCAACGGGAGCGAAACTTCGTAAACGCCGTCGTCGGCGTTGAAACGGGAAACGACCGCGTCGAACTCTTGGCCGACCGTCGGTTGCGCGTCTTCCGGGAATTGTTTCAGCGGAATAAGGCCGTGTTCGCGCCCGCCGACGTCGACGAAGACGGAGTCGCGTTGGACGGCTTCGACGCGGCAACGGATTTTCGTTCCTTCTTCGAGCGTCGCGGCGCCGACGTCCGCTTTGTCGTTTTTCATCAACGAGTCGAGCGATTCGCCGTTCAGAAGCGCGTTGAATTCGTCTTCGAGGTCGTCCGAAAGACGGGCGCGACGATTCGGCGTCGGGACGGACGAAAGGGGCCCGCGCGGCGCGGCGGTCGGACGTTCGCGGCGTTCGCGACGTTTGTCGTCTTTTTTACCGTCTTTGCCGTCGCGATTTTCGCCGTCGCGTCGACGTTGATTTTCGTCGCGAATAGCGGCGAGAGGCGCGGAACGACGCGGGGCGCCTTCGCCGGCGTTCGCGGCGGCGCGCTTGACGCGTTCTTCGATAACGCTCGCGTCGACGACCGGCGCGTCCGCGTTCATCGCTTCGTAAGTGGCGAGCGGCGTCGGCGCGGCGGCGTCGGCGGTTTGTTGGGCTTGTTGGACGGGTTCGACCGCGGACGCGGCTTGTTCGGCGTTGAGATTTTGCTCGTTGTTTTGCATCTTTAACGTTTAACCGACTTGACGGCGCGGAAAACGCGTCGTCGACTCAAAGTTGAAAAAACGGGAACGGCGTCGAAAAACGCGCGTTCGGGGTTCTTGGGTATTATTGTTTGATTTTCGGCGCTTGAAAACGTTCGTTTGGGGTCGGCAAGGAACGTTTTCGTCGCGTCGCCCGTTCGAGCGTCGCCGCGTCGAGGAACGGAGCGGGAAGGGGGGCCGACGCGACCGCGACCCGAGCTTTTCCTATTTTACCGCAAACGCGTCCTTTAAAAAGGGGGGCGTCGCTCGTTTCGTTTACGGGCCGACCGCGAAGCGCACCGGAAGGACGATTTCTTGCGTCGTTTCGGGCGTTTCGCCGACGGCGAAGACGATTTCGCCGAGTTGCTCTTTGCTCGGGCCCATAAAGGCGCCTTGCGGAGAACCGGCGGGAACGCGGACGATCGCGTCGACCATTCGAACCGGCGCGGCGGATTTTTGCAGTTCTTCCGGCGGGTATTTGAATTCGACTTCGAGCCAACTGGGACGAACGCTCTTGACGCGCACCGTTTCGCTGTTCGTCAAAATTTTGTCTTGAATCGTCAGGCGGAGTTGCGCTTCGGTCGATTCTCGGGTCGAAACGGAGTCGAGAAGGAGGTAGCCGGTTCCTTTGTCGTCGTATTGGCGACCGGAGAGGCGAACCGCGTTTCCGGCGACTTGCCCGCCGACGACGATTTCCAAAACCGGCGTTTTCGGGCTGTTCGTGCGAACGCGAACGATTTCTTGGAACGCGCCCTGCGGCATGCCGGATTTCAGCGTCGCGACGCCTTCGAAAAGGTTCGTCGTGTTGGCGAAAAGGTTGTGTTCGCGTTCTTTAGCGGTCAATTCGGAAAGGTCGAGTTTCTTGATTTCGAATTCGAGTCGAGCGGAGTCCGCGACCTCGACGCCGAGAATTTCCAACGGGAACGGCGTTCCGTCGTCGTTGTGTTCGAAGCCGAAGAGGCGGAAGGAGCGCGTCGTTTCCGCCGTCGACGAAGCGTTTTGGAAGGAAATTTCGTTCGGTTCGCAAACGATCGGCGCGGTGTAAAGCCCGCGGACGGCGAAGTCGACTTCCGGCGCTTGCGGGTCGTTCGTCAAGACGCGAACGCCTTGGTTGAAGACGCCGCCGGAGCGCGCCGCGTCCCATTTGAAGAGGACGGTCGCGGTTTCGCCGGGGCGGAGCGATTTGTGCGAAATTTCGAAATCGGTGCAGAAACAGCCCTTGCCGCCGTTCGCGAGCGTCAGCGTTTCGTCGCCGACGTTTTTGATTTTGAACGGATGTTCGCCCTTTTCGTTCGCCGCGTTCTTTTCGAGGATTCCGAAGTCGAACGACGTTTCGAGAACTTCGACGCGCGGGCCGTGTTGGCAGTCGACGCAAGCGTCGGCGCGGGAACCGGCGTTCGCGACGGCGTCGGTCGCCGCTTTCACCGTCGAATTAACTTCCATTTGAGGCGTCCAAAAGCGGTGGTGCGATTGGATTTTGCCGACTCCGAAGCCGACGCCGACGCCCAAGAGAGCGCCGCTTAAAACGGTCGCGACGATCGCGCGCATTCGCAAACTCCTTCGACGTTTCGCAACGTCGCAAGAATTAAAAAGGGGGAATTAGGGGAAATTTAACGTTAAAAAACGGCGCGACGCGAGCCGCCGCCTTCGCCGCGCTCCAACGAAAACGGAGGAAACGGCGAGCGAAAACGGAGGCGCGTCGAGCGGTCGTCAAGCCGCGATTACTCGATCGAGTATTGGTCGGCGAGTTGGATGAACTTTTCGAGGTCGGCTTCGGTCAGGACGCCGCGACGTTCGATTTCAATCTTCGCTTCGCGGTTCGTCAGTTTTTCGCGCGCCGAAACGGAGATGCGCCCGGCTTTGTCGAAGGAGTAGGTAACTTCGATCGGCGTGCCTTTGGCGAGCCCTTCCGGGAAGAGGACGCGGCATTTGCCGAGGAGCGCGCAAGCGGTCGGGTCCGGAGCGTCGCCTTCCATAACTTGAACGCTGACGCGGGTTTGGCCGTCTTTGTTCGTTTGGAACGTTTTCGAAATCGAGTACGGCAGCGTCGTGTTGCGCGAAATCATAATGTGGTTAATGATTTGCTTCGTCGCCGGGTCGGTCGCGACGACGCCGAGGCCGTGCGAGTTGACGTCTTCTTCGCGAACGTTTTCGAGCATTTTGCGGACGCGTTCGCTCAGCTGCGTGTTCTCTTTGTTGTACTGCGCTTCGAGGATCGCGGCGTGAATCGCGGCGCCGCGCGCGACGGCGGTGTGCGGGTTCAAGTCTTCGTGGATGTAAGGCTTTTGACCGGTCAGTTTTTCGAGCATCGCCGGGACTTGCGGCATCAGCGTCGAACCGCCGATGAGGACGATCGCGTCGAGGTCGGCGAAGGTCAGGTTGGCCGATTGAACGACGTATTCGGTCGTGTCGGCGGTGCGTTGCAGGAGGTCGTAAGTCAGGTTCTCGAAGAGTTCGCGCGAAACCGGAACGCTGAGCGACTTGCCTTCGTGGCGAACGGAAATCGACGCGTTTTCGCGTTCGGACAGGATGATCTTCGCGACGTCGCAGTCGTTGCGAAGAATTTGCATCGTTTTCGGGAATTGGTGCAGGTTGACGGCGTATTTTTCGAGGAATTTTTCGCAAACGTAGTCGGCGAGGCGGTCGTTCCAGTCGACGCCGCCGAGCTTGACGTCGCCGTCGGTCGCGACGACGTGGAAGGAGTTCGACGAGTATTCGACGACCGTCGAGTCGAACGTTCCGCCGCCGAGGTCGTAGATGAGAATGCGGTGCGTTTCGGTGTGGTCGGCGCGACCCAAGTGGTTGCGGTGCCAAGCGTAGGTGAGGGCGGCCGCAGTCGGTTCGTTGATGATGCTGACGACGTTCAGTCCGGCGATGCGCCCGGCGTCTTGCGTCGCTTTGCGGCGCGTGTCGTTGAAGTACGCCGGAACCGTGATGACGGCGTTCGCGATCGGGCCCAAGCGGCGTTCGCAGTCTTGCTTCAGCTTGCGGAGAATCAGCGACGAAACGAATTCCGGCGTAACGTCATGACCGTCGAAGGTGCGGTGGTAGCCGACGCCCATTTGACGCTTAATCCGTTCGACGACGTTTTCCGGGTCTTCCATCGCGGCGCGACTGCGGTTCGGGCCGACGATGACGTGTTTGCTTTCCGCGAGAAGAATGATACTTGCGGTTTCGACCTCGTCGTCTTCGTTCGGAATCGGCGTCGGTTCGCCTTCGTTGTCGACGATCGCCAACGTCGAGAAAGTCGTGCCTAAGTCGATGCCAACGGTATTGCCGTTTAAAAATTCCATATTCAACCTGCTTCGATTCGTTTCGGAAAAAAGTTCGTCGGTTCGCGAGTTTTTTCGACGCGTCGTCGGGCGCCGCTTTGTCCTTATTAATATATAAACGGAAAAAATCGTTAACAAGGCGAAACGGGGAACGAAGCGCCGCTTCCGTTCGTCCGGAGACGTCGGGGGCGGAGCGTCGCTTCCGCTTCCGGCGCCGCGCGCTCGCCGTCGTCCCTTGCGCCGCGTCCGTTCGACGAAGCGACGAAGGAGGGCGACCGAAAAGCGCGCCGCGCGAAAAAACTCTTCGCTATCCTCTATGCTAACCGTTTTTCCGTTCCGCGTCAAGGAAAAGTCCGCTTTTTCGTCGGAAAAACGAAATTTTTCTCCGCAAAATCCGCATAAAGCGACCTTCGCGCCCCGTTTGCGCCCCGTCGAGGCGTTTCGAGCGGTTTGAAACGCGAGCGAACGGGGGGGGAACGGGGCGCCGGGAGGTCGCGTCGAGGGAGCGACGCGTTATTTTTTCGGCGTTGTTTTCGGCGCGTCGGCTTTTTTCGCGTCGTTTTTACCGCTTTCGTCGACCGGGGCGTCGTCGAAGAGGTCGCCGCTGAAGAAGTCGTCTCCCTCTTGGTCGTTCTTTTCGAGCGTTTCGTCGTCGAGGACGCGCGGGCCGAGTTCGAACGGTTCGTCGGCGGTCGAGTCGGCGTTTTCTTCCGATTTTTCCGCTTTTTCCGACGAACGAACGGTAATCGTCGGCGCGAGCGGGTCGGCGGCGTCTTCGGTCGACGCGTCGGCGTCGGTTCCGGACGCGGGCGTTTCGGCGTTTTCGCCGTCGTCGGCGTCGTCGGCTTCGACTTCGGTCGCGTTCGGGTCGGCTCCGGTTCCGGCGGCGGGGGCGTTCGGGTCGACGCCGATGGCGGCGCCGGCTTCGGACGCGGCGTTTTCGCCGTCGGCGTTCGGCTTCTTCGCGGCGTCGGCTTCCGCTTGAAGTTTTTTCAGTTCGTCGGCGGAGAGCGCTTCGCCGGAGTCGATTAGGAGGTAGCCGGCCCACCAGAACGGGAGCGCGTAACTCGGCGCGTCTTCGGAGCGACCCGGCGTTTTGAGGCGCGGCTCTTCGTCGAGGACGACGTCGCGTTTCATCAGGTTGAGGACGGCGCGTTTCCAAGCGTCCGCGACCGGCTCCGACTCGTAGTTTTTGAGGAAGTCGGTCGACAGGTCGAACGCCGAACGTCCGCCGGTTCGCCAACGGCTGATCAACATCGCGTCGGCTCCGGTCGACTGCGCCGCGAGAATCGGGAGGAAAAGTTCCGACCCGTCGCCGCCGTTTTTGAGCGCGTTTTCCGCCGGAGCGCGGAGCGCCGGAAGAACGATCAAACGCGGCGCGCCCCAAGGCGCGAAAATCCAATCGGCGACGCCGTGTCCGCGTCGAGCGTCGCTCGGAACGACCGGCGCCCAGTTCCAACCGTCCGCGACGATTTCGTCGAAAACGACGAGACGGCGCAAACGGGTCGCGTAAAGGGAGCCCGGGACGGCTTTCAGCGCGCCGCGACGGAGTCCTTCGGTCTTCGAAACCGCTTGCGAAAGGCGGTCGAAGGCGGCGTCGGTCGTTTCTTTCGTCTCTTTCGGGAAGGTTTCGCCGAGGAGAACGGTCGTGTCGACGAACGCGTTGCGTCCGAAGGCGTTCGGGAGCGCGAGCGCGACGGTCGCGGAATAGCGGATCGTCAAATCTTGCGCGCTGATCATCGGGACGAGCGTCGCTTCGTAAGCGTCGAGTTCTTCTCGTTCGCGAGCGGCGCGGCTTCGTCGGCGCGGTTTCGACTCGGCGGTCGTTTCGGCGTCGGTTTTCGTTTCGTCCGCTTGCGCCGTCGACTTTTTCGCCGTCGAGGTTTTGGCGGTTTTCGACGCGGGTTTCTCGGCTTCCGCTTTCGCTTCCGGTTCGTCGGCGGGCGTTTCCGGCGCGTCGTCGAGAATCGAGTAGGCGGCGTCGAGGTCGTCCGTTTCGGCGTTTTGAGCGTCGTTTTCGGCGACCGTTTCGGACGTTTCGCCGTTTTCGTCGGTCGTCGCGTTTTCGTCGGCGGGCGTTTCTTCGTCGAGCGTCGCCGCGACCGCCGGGAGGCAAAGCGCTTCGAACGGCAGGTACCAAAGGACGGAGTCCGGAACGACGACGAGCTTCGAGAAGACGACGTTGAACCGCTCCGCTTCGACGTCGGACGCGCCGAGAACGATTTCGCGGAGCTTGGCGCCTTGCGACTTCCAGCGCGCCTCTTTCAGGTCGGCGGAAACGACTTGACGCGTTCCCTCGACGCAACCGAGCGAGCGGAGGAAGGTCGAAACGGCGGCGCCGACGCGGTCGGTCGGGCCGACGCGCCAAGAGTCGAGGCAGTTTTT
>JAFSDX010000143.1 GCA_017436025.1 Thermoguttaceae bacterium | reverse complement strand
GAATCGCGCTTACGAAGGCGACAAAACGCGTCAATCGGCTTGCGACGTCGGCTTGAAACCGGTCGTTTCGCCGAAGCGTAACCGACGGAATCCTCGTACTTACGACAAAAACTTTACAAACGCCGCAACGAAGTCGAGCGTTTCTTTCGTCGCGATGTTGAAGATTTCCGACGCATCGCGACGCGTTGCGATAAACTCGACGTTATGTTTTCGGCGTTTGTAAACTTTGTCGCAATCGTTATTTTACTTAAACGTTAATGTCAACACGCCCTAGAACGAGAGTTCGACTATAAGTCCTCGTTAGCTCTGATTTATCTCTTGTACTTAGTCTATGCGATACAGTTGCGGCGATACGGCGTCAATGACGCGAACGTCAAAAAAGCGATTAACGATTTATTCGATTTAGGAATGCATTTTAACGCGATAAACGAAACGTCGCCGGAATTAAAAGCCGAGTAAACGTTGAATTAGCTGGATTCGTTGAGGAAACGTTGGAACGGTCGGCGTTGCTACAAAGGAACGCGTTATGCGATTGACAAAAATTACGATTGAAAACTATCGAGCGATAACCGCCGCGACGATCGACGTCGACGCAAAGACGACGTTAATCGTCGGACGCAACAACACCGCGAAAACGTCGGTCGGCGCTTTTATTCAAACGGGGACGAGCGAGAAAAGAGCGAGAAGAGCGAGAAGGGGACTATCGCTTACGACGATTATCCGTTGGAGAAACTAAGATTTTGCGCGATCTTTTGACGCAATTCGCGGCAGGCAAGATTGATTTTAACGAATTACGCGCCCAAACGCCGGTCGTCGCGATCGAATTTGAAGTCGACTATTCAGCGGAAGGAGACGACGATAGTCTAGGCGCGCTCTCGCCGTTTATTATCGACGTCGACGAAAATACGACGACGGCGCTGATTCGCGTTGAATACAAAATCAAGAAGGACGACAAAACGCTGCGACAACTTTTAGAGCCGTATTACTTTAAAGACGGCGTTTACGACGTCGAAAGCGATAAAGCGCGAGAGGCGCTTGTCGATAACTTCGCAAAAATCTTCGAACGAATCGTTAAAAAATCGAACGCGGCTCCTCTACGCGTCGAACGACGGCGGCGAAACGTTGCCGAGTACGCATAACGGACTCGGGTATAAAAATCTTATCAAAATGGAGTTTATGCTCGCGGCCTACGTTAAGGAGCTTCAACTGCGCGGCGGCGCTTGCGTTCCGTTGTTCTTTATCGAAGAACCGGAATCGCATATGCGTCCGCAGTTGCAACGCGCTTTTGCGGAGCATTTAGAAAACTTCCTTGAAAATATACAGAATAAAGCGGACGCACATGCCCAGGTTGTCTTAACGTCGCATTCCTCGCATATCGCCAACACGACGGATTTCGCGAAGATTCGGTACGCGCAAAGAACGCCAGACGGCGTCGTTTACAAAAATTTAAAAGACTTTGCGGAAAGCAACCGCGAAAACACGACGTTTATTCGCAAATATTTGACGCTCGCTCGTTGCGATCTCTTTTTCGCCGATAAGGTCGTTTTAGTGGAAGGCGCGTCCGAGCGTTTGCTTCTGCCCGATATGATCGCCAAGCGCGATAAAAAGGGGCTTTTTAATTCGCGAACATATAAATTGCCCGCTCAATATTATTCGATAATCGAGGTTGGCGGCGCTTACGCGCATTTGTTTGTTCCGTTGTTAGAATTTTTGGGGATTCCAAGTCTTGTCTTGACCGATATCGATTCGATTAGCGGCGGCGCAAAGGGAGAGAAAACCTAGGTAAGCAAAGGAAAAACGACTTCTAACGCTACCTTAAAGTATTGGCGGCGGCGCGTGAAGAATGTTTCGGAAAGCGATACGTCAAGGACGATTAAATTATCGGATATCCTTGAACTTGCGCCCGATGAAAAAACGATCGGCAAGATTCGTATCGAATTTCAGACTGAAGGAAACGGTTTATGCGGACGGTCGTTGGAAGAAGCGATGACGAACGACAATCGTGAATTTTACGGTTTGCCGACCGACGCGACGGAAAAAGATATTGCATTTAACGGCAAGAGCAAAACCGATTTCGCATTAAAACTTATCTACGAACATCCTGGCTACGAAGTTCCGGAATACATTAAGAGCGGTTTGCGTTGGTTGAACGATCAATTGGTTTTCACGGAAAAAAGCGAGGAGAACGTCGCAAATGAACAAAACGCTTGAAAACGAGCGCTTTGCGACGGCGAAAGCGGAGGCGGATAAAGTCGAGGAGCGGATTCTCGACGCGTTGCGACGGGGCCGAAGTTTTCGCGTCGAAGCGGGCGCCGGCTCCGGGAAGACGTATTCGCTAAATCGCGTCGTCGAATGGGTGCAAGCCAATAAAAGGGAAGAGTTTCAACGCAAAAAGCAAAACGCGGTTTGCGTTACCTACACGAACGCGGCGGTCGAGGTGATTCGCGAACGCTTGCCGAACGATTCCTTTGTCGTGCCTTCGACGATTCACTCTTTCGCTTGGAACGCGATCGAACGATACCAAAGCGCGTTGATCGACCTGATCCAAAACGACGAATCGCTTTGGCCTAAAGACGCCGAACACGTTGAAATTTCGAAGGTTAGGTATACGTTGGGAAGTCGCTATACGGAAAACGGCGTTCACTTTCTCCATCATGACGACGTTTTAGACTTGTTTTGTCGCCTTTTGGATCGGCCTAAATTTCGACGCGTTTTCGCCGATAAGTATCCGCTGATCTTGATCGACGAATATCAAGACTCCTACAAGCCGATCGTCGACCGTTTTGTCGAATATTTTATCGCGAAAGAACGGGGCCCGCAATTTGGGTTCTTCGGCGACGCTTGGCAGACGATTTATCGTTCGAACAACGCTTGCGGTTTGATCGAATGCGAGAAACTCGAAGTTATTAACAAGAACGCGAATTTTCGTTCCGCGCCTAAGATTGTGGACGTGCTGAACAGATTGCGACCCGAGCTGCCGCAACGTTCCGCGGTCGACGGTTTCGAAGGCGAGGTTTACGTCGTTACTTGCGACGATTTTAAAGGCGAACGGCGCGACGACCGCGGCTTTCAAGGCGATTTGCCGGAAGACGAGCTGAAAAGACGTATCGATCTTCTGAACAGTTGTACGGTTACGTTAGTTACTTCGACGACGCGTGGCGAGAACTCAAAGACGTTTGCGAAAACGCGAGCGATTACAATAAATGGTTGGACAAGACGTGCGACTTCACGACGCGCGTTTACGTTCGGACGGGGGCAAACGGAGCGTCAAAGTCTTTGACGGCGGCGTTTGCTAGATGGAGACTCAATAAGTGAGGACGCCGTGTCGCAAGTAATTCAATGGCATAATTGGCGCGACGAGCCGCCGCAAGTCGGACCGCAAGACCAGCTTTTAATCCTAACAAACGAGGGCGAATACGTTACCGCGCAACCGATTCCGGGCGGTTATTGTTTCCGCAAAATCGACCCGGAAAAGCCGTATATCGGAAGAATGAGCGCGTCGTTCGCCGCTTGGGCGGTCATACCGAAAACGCCGCGTTGCGTTCTCGACGACGAGGATTTGGAAACGATACCGGCTAGCGAAACTTCCAACTTCAACGATTGCAGGCGTTGCGTTAGAAATCACAAGACGTCGAAGAAAGGATAAGAAACTGCGATGACAGACGACTGGCAAGAATGGAACCCGAACGGAACGCCCGAACCGACGGCGACGATTCCTAAATATAGCGAACTTCCGGTTTACGAAACCGACGTTCCGTATCAAAACGTCGACTCGTTGAGTTGGTCGCGACTCGGACGTTTCATACTGAACCCGGCGTATTACCGACGCAACCCCGATTGGAAGATCGAGTCGTCCGGATTCGAATAGGGTAACTTCTTTCACCGCATGTTGTTAGAGCGCGACAAGTGGCGAGACGTTTACGCGACGTTCGAAGCGCCGGTCAACCCGAAAACCGGTCAGCCGTACAAGAGCGGCGCCGCTTACGACAAAGCGCTCGAAGAGTTTGAAGCGCAAGGACTTATCGGCGTTCCGCAAGAGGCGTTCGACGTCTTGTCGGAAGTCGAAATTTCGCTGAAAGAATCCGGTTTAAGCGACTACTTAACCGGCCCGTTTAAAGAAGTTCCGCTCGTCGCGGAGGTCGACGGCGTCCGCTTGAAAGGGCGACTCGACGTTTACTCGGAGCGGTACGGAATCGTCGACCTCAAAACGACGGGACGGCTCCTCGACGCGCGCGGCGTCGACAAGATGTACTGGAACTGTCGCGATTACGGCTACTTTGACGAACTCGCGTACTTCTCGCTAATCGTCGAAGCGGCAACGGGTTACTTGCCGCCGTGTTAAATTGTCACGGTTCAAATTGCGCCGCCCTGCCAAGTCGGACTTTACGAGATCAGCGGCAAAACGATCGCCGACTCTATCGAACGGATTCGCGAAGAGTACTTGCCGACGTGGAAAATTTATAACGGCGGCGACGCGACGTCGTTCAGCGCGATTATGAGGACTTACTAATGCGAAACGTCGATAAGCACAGAATTTACAACAATAAAATGCCGGACTTGCCAGCCGGTTACGAACGCTTTGCGACGTACAACCTGCAACAGGCGGCGGCGTTGCTCGGCGTCTGCGACAAAACGCTCAAAAAGCTGGCGGAAAGCGGGGCAATTCAGCGTCGACGCGTCGGCAGGCGGTGGATTTTGCCGACCGCGCGTTGTGCGAATGGCTCTACTCCGACGACGGAAAGAAAAACGCTTGACAAACGATTAATTTCGGTTTATACCGGCGGTCGCAACCTTCGACGCCGCAATCGGTTGCGACGCGGACTCCGTTACGGCGAGTTTGCAGGAAAGAAAACGCAAGAATGGGAAAAGCGCCCACCTGATTCAGTTCGTCCTTAAAGGCCGTCGTCGCTCGGTTTTCCTCGGCGTCAAGAACCCGAAACGCGTCGCAAACGAATTGAGTTTCTTCATCGATTCGCTGATCGCGTCGGTCGAATACGGAACGACGCCGGAACGCCGCGTTCTGAATTGGGTCGAAAACCTCGACGAAGAACTTCGTCAACGGCTTGGTCGCGCCGGTTTGATCGCCGTGTCTAAACCGTTGACGTTGCCCGAGTTAATCGACCTTTATATGGAAGAGGAAGCGCCGTCGTTGAAAGCGTCGACGCTTCGCGGCAAGGAACTCAAGTTTCGGCAGGCGGCGCGTCATATGGACTTCTCGATTCTCGCCGACCGGCTGTCCGTCGCGGACGCGACGCGTTTGAAGACGGAGTTGGAAAAGACGGTTTCGCCGCCGACTCGAACGGGAATCTTGAAAGCGATGGCGCGCGTTTATTCGTGGGGTATGACGATGGAACTCGTTGCGAAGAATCCGTTTGCGCAAGTTCCGAAAGGTTCGTTCCTCAACAAGTCGAAGGAACATTTCGTTCCGTCGGACGTTTATCGACGTGTCGTAGCGTCTTGCGACGACGCGGAGCTTCGCGCCTTGTTCGCGCTTTACCGAATTGGCGGACTCCGTTTTTCGGAAGCGTTTGAAGCGCGTTGGGAAGACGTCGATTGGGAAGCGGAGCGTTTCACCGTGCGCTCGCCGAAGACGGCGGAAAGCGGTAAAGACCGACGCGTCGTTCCGCTCTTTACCGAACTCCGGCGACAGCTCGAAGCGCTTCGTTCGCAGACCGGCGCTTCGAAGGGATTGATCGCGACAAAGTATACGCCGAACACGACTTACGTCGCGATTCGTCAAGCGATTTCAAAGGCGGGCGTTCCGCTTTGGGAGCGGCTGATTCAGAATCTGAGGTCGAGCCGCGCGAACGAGATTTACCGCGAGTTCGGCGAGCTTGCGGAGTCGGCGTGGATTGGACACTCGGCTCGGACGGCGCAGAACCATTACTTGCATTTACTGGAATCGGACTTCGAAAAGGCGATCAAGGACGACGTATGACGCCGTATAGTTTTAACGACAAGAAACAATGTATTACACAGCGTAGTTTCGATAGCAAAAAACGACGTATGACACAACATAGTTTTATCGTTAAAACGGCGCGACGTCGCCGACGTCCCCAACGCAGGCACCCCGCCGAGGTTAAAGGGAATCCGCCGTTTCGGAACCCCCGACTCCAATTTGACGCGGTTGCAAAAGCAGTTGCAGAACCTACCGGAATCGTCCGAAATCTATCGGAACCGACCGGAACGTTCGACGCGACGCAAACGCTTTAACCGCAATAATTTAATTCGCAAGTCGAGACGTTGAACGACTTGCGCTTAAACCGTTGAAAATAGGCGTTTTAACCCTGCTAGTGAGCGAGGGCCCGACGCGTTGGCGAGCGACGACGCGGCGCCCTCGGTCGCGCAGCGGCCCGCGAGGACGTAGCCTGCGGGGCCTACCGCCGCGCTCCCTCGTCCGCAACTCTCCAACGTCAAACTCGAAACCGGCGTCGGGTCGAAATCCGGGATCAGCTCGATCAAGTCGTCGCTCGGACAGATCGACTGTCGAGAAATCCGGTCGACTCGCTCCCATAACGCCGCCGCCAACGCGTTTGTTTCCGGAAAAATCCCCATCGTCGTCGCTCCTGTTACTTGGTTTGCTGTTTGGAGGCGGCGCCTCCAAGCCTCCGCTTCGGGGCTGTCGCCCCGGAACCCTACCCAAGACGCGAACACACAGGCGCCGAGGGTAGGGCGGTTAGTATTAGTTTTGCTTATAGTAGGCGACGGACGGTTTGAAAGACCGGCGACCGCCTGCTTTTCCTGTTCCGTTTTCAAAAGCGGTTTCCGTCGATTGCGAAGCTTTTTTCAAACGGTTAAAGGCCATTTTGGGCAAGTCGCGCTTAAACCTTAGAGACGCTTTAACTTAACCTCTTTTCTGTTTTACCCCGAACCGAACATAATAAACATTATCCGACGTTCGGAAGTAATCTTGGCGCAGAAGCCAATTTTAGAGAATTATATTAGATTATCGGGTCGAGAATTGATTTTATTTGTTTTCTTCCGTCTGTTTTTTGTTCGGCGTCGGCGCTTGACGTCCGAACGTCGCGGCTTTATAATTGAGAGGCAGAAGATCGCAAATCTGAGAGCCGTTCGGATTCTTCGTCGTAAACACGCGCTTGAACTCCAAACGACCCGAAATGACAACGATCGACTCGTCAGGCGTCATTTCGTAAAGGTTGAGGTCGATCCGACGGTCGTAAAGCAGACCCATCGCTCCGACCACCAGTTTATAACATTGACTACCGGTTTTCGTCGTGAAAGACGAGCGCGAAACAGTGCCGATTCCGCTGAACATTCCACCTTGCGACTGCTCGATTTCGTCCGGCGCCGGGTGTTTGTCGCTCGGTTCGATGAAGTCGTCGACTTGTAGGCGAACGCCGCCGAACGGATTCGAGAAAATACGACCGACGATCCAAACATCCTGCCCCGGAGACGGCGGAGATTGCCATTGTTCATCGTCAACCTTCACTTCAAACTGTCCCTTATAGTAAGTGAAGATGAAATAACGCCCAGGGTTATAAGACGAAGTCAAGCGGTCGTCGGTTTTTTCAAACGTCCCGTAAATGCGGAATGTCAAAGGTTTCAAAGCCATTGCGTAGGTCCTTTCATTTTGGTTTTTATAGCGCGTAATTTTTTAATCTAACTTCAACTTCAATCTTCAAGCAACTTCAATCAACTAACTTACGCTACTACAAAGGCTAATACTATGTCAACGATTATCGAAGCCCCAAGGAAACGAGGTCGAAAACCGTCGGACAAAAAAAACGTTAAAATCTGCGTTTTGTTGTCGCCAGAAATCATTCAGAAAATCGAAGAAGATATCGACGATGGTTTCGGAAATAGCAAATCTGGAACGATTACGCAAATCTTAAAGCGCCACTACAATGGAAAAACGAAAACGTCAAAAATATGTTTACGATGACTCGCAAAAGAAAGAGCCAGTTTTCGTAACCGTTCCCGAGGAAATTCACAAACTTATCATCGCGGAAGCGGAAGAAAAAAACGAAAGTCTTTCGAAAGTTGTCGCAAATATCGTTGAAGAATTTTATTCTTCCTAAATAGTTTTGCTTTAAAATAAAGTATAAACGCGTTTTTTGTATCTGTCAATATATTTGCTAAAAAATAATATAGAAAAGTTAGAGAATTTTTTTAGGGTGCGAGACTTGCAGCCTCGCGCTCCGCTTTTGGGGCGCCGCCCCAAACCCCGCTATAGTAATAATGACAAAACGGCGTCGGCGCGCGAACCGCTCCAAAGTAACGCGCTTTAACTCCCTCGCCAACAGCAAAGGGGGGCCGCCCCCATCGTCGCCGTTTCGGTCGCCTTGCGCGGCTCGCTCCGCTACAAAAAAATTTCCGCTTGGTCGAAAAAAAACGGCTTGCGCCTTAAAAATTTTTTGAAGCAAAAAATTTTGATTTTTTTCGAGTCGCGCAAATTTTTTCCGCTACGCTGGACTTCTCGTTATCACAATCAATCGCGCGCTTCTTGGGCGACGACCGAAACGGCGGCGAAGGGGGCTTAACGGACCCCGCTTCTAAAAGAAAATTAACCGCTTCAAACTTTTTCGCGCCCGCAACGACCGGTGAAGGATAACCCTCGCGCCGATCGCGACGCACCCGATGAAAATGCGCAAGAAAGACAGAAGACTTTTCTAACTTTTTGTGCGTCCAAAAGACCGTCGAAACAAAACCTGCGCTCCGATCGGCGCCGATCGCGCGGAACCCGTCGGCAACCCGCAAGAAAAAAGAAAGACGGCCCTAACTCGAGCCGTCCATAATCCGCAGAGCGGGGAAGCGTCAGTTTTCACGCGACGCGATAATTTCTTCGGCGGCTTTTAACGCCAACGTCCGAATCGATCGCGCAAGCTCTTCGTCGGAGCCGACCGCCTCGACAATCCGCGCAAGTTCCGACTCGTTCAAACTGACGAGCGTTTTCTTCGAACGCAATTTATCCGCCGTCAACGATTTACGCCCGGCGTTCGAAAGTCGCGCCCGTTCTTCTAAAGTCGCGCATTGTTCGTCGACTTGTCGGCGTAAACCGGCGTCCATAAACTCATACCCTTCGCGCAAAGCACGAATCGCCGCTTTATAACCGCTCATTATTTCACCTCGGCCAATTCTAAATTTTGAGCGGAACGAAGCCCGTAACGTTCCGCGATAACGTTCGCCATCTCGGCGCGAGCTTTACGAAGATACTCCAAAGCCTGCGCGTTTTCGTCGCGCTTAGGAAGTCGACCGATTAAATCCAACGCGTCGAGCAAACCGGCGCCGCCGGGAATCTCCGACCGAATCGCGCGGTTAAACGCTTGCGCGGTATTCGAATTGACGCCGTATCTTGCCTTTAATTCTCGAACGCCCATTTATTATTGTCTCCCGTTAAAAAAGGTTGGGCAAAGGCGACGCCCGCCTTCCCAAAGAAAGCGGACGCCGACCCGTTTTTATCAGCTCAGCTCAAGCACCTCCTTCACGATAGTCGTCGTAATTTGGCGAGGAGTCGACCAAACGACTTTAACCACTTCGTAGATTTCACCGCCGACCGGAAGCGCGCGAAGCGCAACTTCCAAATCGTAAGTCATTTCGACAACGCGGTTTTCACCGTCGACGACTTCAAAATAAGCCGATCTAGAAACGTCCATAACAAAATCCTTTCTGGATTCTGAAAGTTAAAAGTCGTAACGCGCGGAACACGGCGTCCCGATTGTTACTCTTTTATTATAGTATATTTTCGCTAAGCGTCAATAAGATAGAATAAGTTTTTAAGATTTTAATCCCCGAAAGTCAAGACGCGCTCGCACTCGTCGCAAATGTTGATATAAAGCTCTTTCCAGTCTTCATAGCGGCGGAAGCGGAGCATAAAACTCCAATCGTCTTCGCGGAAGCGGTGGAACTCGCCGAGCCCGGCGAAGCGGCGGTATTCCTCTTGGACGATTTTCACAAAGCGGCGGTGAGCATACGCCAACTTACAGACGTCCCAATCGCTCGGCAAGTCGATTTTGCCATCGTCGCGCATCGTCTCTTTGATTTTATAATAATTGTCTCGGAAAGCGTTTCGGAATAGCTCCCTTAAAATATCCAAACTGTTTTTCATTTATCGTTTCTTTTAAAAAGTTTTCAAACGCGTTGTAAGTCCAATAAAAACGCGGCTTAGAAAACGTCTTTTCAGAATCGTTTCTAAGCCGCGTCGTTGAAGGTTTTCGACTATTTAATCGCTTTTCGCGAACGTCGATTTTAGCGCCAATTTTGCGCGATTAACGGCCTATTTGTTTTGCGACGCCGTTTCGCAACCGCACGAACACGCCGTTTCCGACGCCGAACCGGGGCAGGAGTCGCAACCGCACGGCGAACCCAACGAGTCGACGCAAGCGCAATCGGCGCAGTCGCACTCTTCGCACGGACAAACCGCCGTCGACGTCAGAGCCTTCGCGCGGATCGGCGAGACGTTCGCCTTATCGTCCGAGGAAAGCGACGCTCCGAGCGCGACGCCGCAAGCGAGCAGGGCGGCCATACCAAGCGCCACCGTTTTTTCAGTCAGATACTTTTTCATTGTTTCATCTCCATACAAATTTTAACAAAATCGTCAAGTTCCGTATCGTTAAGATCGAACCGTAACGACAACATCTCGCGAAACCAAACTCGAAAAAGTTTGCAAAAATAAACGTTAGGACTAAAACCGGCGTTGGCCAAAAATTCAACCAAACCCAGTTCAAAATTGGTTCGCGTTTCTACTAATAACCGTCGCGTCATATCATCGGAACACGCGTTCAAAATGCTTTCCAGCGTCGGATAACCGCAAGAGTCGGCCGGCAAGCGTTTATAATCGCAATTCCAACCAATTAGTTCACCGTAAGTCGCGACAACGCAAAGCATATAGTCGAACCACGCCGCCATATCTTTTCGAGAAAGAAACGCGTTTACATTTTTCACGCCGTAAGCTTCTTTAAAGAGAAACGGTCGAAATTTCGTCGTGTAGAGTTCGTAAAAATCTTCCGAAGTCTTACGCATCTAACTTCCTTTCAGTTCTTAACTTCGCGAACGCGTCCCCAAATCGTCAACACGTCGCTATTTCTTGTTTGCGAGAACGAAAAGACGCCCAACCCTTTCGACTCGTCGCGGCGGTCGATACTCCCCAAGTACGACAACTTGCCGTCGGTCAGCACCAAGCCTTGCGCGATAAGTTCCGTTTTGTCGGATTTTGGAATCGTTTCGACGCCCGATTTTTCCGACTGGTCGAAGGTCGAAATCGACAAATCGACGTCGAGCGCGACGCGACCGGCGCTTAGTTTATGCGGCGTCAACTTCAGTTCGAGGCCGTCTTGAAAACGTTCGTATCCGGACGTGCTGGAATAACCTTCGCTCGAAACCTGCTTCTTTTCTCTAACTATTTCGCTACCAACGCTTAACGTTGTTTCGCGACCGTCCGAAAGCAACAGGGCGGGGCGTTGGTCGACGCGATTGCGACCGTTCGTAACGTCGCCGCTTGCGTAAAGCGACAACAAGTCGTCAAAGTCGAAACCGCCCTCCAACAGGTCGAGCGACGAATTTATTTCCAAGTCGGCGCTTAAATTAACGTAATCGTTGTATTTAAGGCGCAGGAAATAGACGTCGCAAAGGTACGTCGCAGCTTGGTTATGCGTCAAGGCGTCGACAAGTTGCGCGACGGCGTCTTGAACGTCTAGGTTGTCGTAAACGACGACGCTGGAACCGGTTATCGTCAGTTCGCCGTCTTGCGACAACACGCTTTCGAGCGCTTTTTGCAGGCGGTTCGGTTCGCCGGGCGGGAGTCGGTAAACGCGCGGAACCATCGCCGTCGCGTCTTTTACGTCGGCGGTCAGGTAAAAAGCGCCGCGCGTTTCGACGCATTGTAACCCGTTCGTTTTCGCGAGGAGCGGAACCAAATCGGCGACGTCGCGAAGCGCGAAATATCCGCTAATAGGTTCATTCGCAACTTCCGCCGAACAAAAGACTTCGCAACCGCCGACGTCGGAAATCTCTTCGAGCGCGGCCCGGAGCGGAACGCCGTCGAAAGCGAACGTCAACTTATTCCCCTTGGCGCGAACTCCTTCAATTTGTTTCGTTTGCGACGTTGCGAACGCCGTCGGTTCCGGTTTCGGCGCCGGTCGGAAGAACGACGTCGAGCGGCAACCCGTCGCGAATAGGGTCGATATTGCCGCGGTCGTCGCCAACGTCAATATTTTCAACGGGTTCAGGTTCTTCTTCCTCAACGCGAAGGGGCGGGGCGAAACCGCGACGCGTCCAAAGGTAAGGGCCTGAAAAGAGCGCTTCGCGGCGCTTAACGTTAATTTTTTCAAGAGGTTGGACGACTTCCTTGCCATCATTATCTACTCCCAACGTCGCCGTTTCGCCGACTCGATACGTATCGCCGACCGAGGTCAGGACGCGATCCGGAAAGAATCCGATAATCGCGAGGTCGGGCGCTTCGTCGCGTCGCGGCGGTTTTGGCGCCGTTTCGAACGTGTTTTCCAAGAGAGGCTCCGACGGATCCGTTCCTGTCGAAGCGCTTGATTCTATTGGATTTATCGGCGCTTGAAGCGGCGCTTCTTGCGGCAAAGCGCTAATATTTTCCGGTTTCTCCGGAATTTTAACCTGTTGTTTTTTAACGGGTTTCGGCGTTTTTTTCGCGCTGTTAACGAGAATCGCGGGCAAGTTCGGGACAATTTCGACAAAGGCGACAATTAGTAAAAATCCGGCGGCGATTTTAAACGCAAGGTGAGGAAAATGGCGTTTTGCGAACCATAACACGGCGCCGATTTTGCCGTCGAAGGGAAGGGCGCGATCGCCGACGATATCGACTTTCGACGCGGCCAACGTGTTCGACGTGTAGAGCGCGAAAATTTCCGGCGTCATCACGAAAGCGCTGGTCGTGCCGTCGAAAACGACGCGGTTTCCGCTGTACGTGCCAACTCTAACTCGATATAATTGGCGGGTTACGCCGAATCCTTTCAGGAGCGTTTCAATGTCTTCGCCGGGAATGGAGATCGGAAAGCCGAGCGTCATCGATTTCGCGTTGAAGACGTGAATCGCCTGTTCGCTCATCCGCAGGACGTCGCGCGCAATTTGTCCTTTGTCTTGGGTTAGGAGTATCCAGTCGTGCCGGTGGTGCCGATGCATACCCATATAATCGCGAAGCGCCGCCGATTCTTCAAGCGGCCTAACATACGCGTATTCCTTGCCTAAGAAGCGATGAATCTCGTCGATGACAATAAGTAAATCGTCGGGCAGGTCGTCCCACCAGTACGAGACGACCGGTTTGCCGTCGACCATAATTTTACAGCCGCGATTGTCGAGTTGGTACTCCGGACGGCGAAAGAACTTATCGTCGAGCGACACGAGGTAATAATCGACGTCGAACTCGAAACCGATTTCCTTTTCGACGTAAGCCTTCATCGCGTCGCGGTTTATCGGCAGGTTGGTATAGAGTCGTTGCGGGTAACGCTCGCCTTTTTTACGCTCGACGCGCGCCCAGTCGCAAAGAATCTCCGCCATCACCTTAACGGCGTGATAACTCTTGCCGCTACCGGGTTTACCGTAAATGATTTTAATCGTCATCGTCGTTTAACCTATAGTCGGAATGAGTTTTACAACCGTTCGCACCACCGCAAAAATCGTAAAATATGCAAAAAGGAAGTTTACGCAAAAGAAACTTTCGCTTAACGGTAAAAACTGATTTAAGCCTTGTAAGAATTCTAGCAACGTCGAAAGTCCGTCGTCCAAAGCGGATAGGTCGAGGTCGGGAAAAAAGTCGAGCAAAAAAATAAAAGCGTCGACGAGCGCTTCGAACATAAATTCGATGACTTCAAGAACGATGTTGTAAATCTTGACGCCAAGCCATTTAAAAAGATCGACGCAAGCGTTCCAAAGCGACGAAAAAATATCGGCGAACCACGAGAGAAGGGAAGAAACGGCGCTCCCAATCGACAAAGCAAAAATCATAACAATCGCCTCAAGGAATTAAAAACGGTTATCGCCGTAAAGTAGTAAACCCAAAAGACTAACACGCAACGAAATAAGGAAACGAACTCATAATCTAGCAGTTTATTAAGGTCGAGAACAACCGTTCCGCCGATCGGCGACGGAATTTGAAACGACCAACTCGGCAGTTCGCCGGAAAGGTCGCCGCCGAGCAAATTCGACAATTTTTCGAGTCCGAATTTTTGCGCTACTTTGCTTTTAAGTCGCCCAAACGCGTCGTTTAAGTCGGATGATGGAAGGAAAGAATCTTTTTGTTTTTCTTCCGGAACTTCGTAATCTTGAGCTTCCGGCAACTCGACTTTATCGTTTTCGTCGTCGGTCGACGTATGACACGAACAACCGCCGCTACTCATTGTACCGTTGCACGTCGGATAGCCGTTTTTGTGCTGCGAATGTTTTTCGGCGGAAAAGGAAGCGCAACGTTTACATTCACAAGTGTGGTAACAGCAGTAGTTAGCGCACGTGCATTCTTCGTCGTCGCCGGTCGTTTCATGGCAAGCGCAACCTGTGTTTTCGGTCGTGCCGTCGCACGTCGGTAAACCGTTTCCGTGCGCGGAATGTTCGCCGACGCCACATTTTGCGCACTCGCAAGTATGAAGACAACAGTAGTTAGAGCAAGTGCATTCTTCTTCGTCCGGATTCTCTGGATCGTCGGTTTTATGGCAACTACAACCGCTTTCACCGTCCGTGTTATCGCACGTCGCGGAGCCGTTTTCGTGCGCGGAGCATTCGCCGTCGCCGCACTTTTCACATTTGCAAGTATGTTTACAGCAGTATTTAGCGCAAGTGCAATCCGTTTCCGGCTCTTCCACTTTATGGCAGTCGCAACCGTCGAAACCTATTGTGTCGTCATCGCCGCCGTCGCAAACATCGGAACCATTTTCGTGGGCGCTATGCGTTCCGTCGGCGCATTTTTTACACTCGCATTTACAGGCGCAACAATAACTTGCGCAAGTACAGTCGGGGCCTTGCGCGTGGCAGTCGCAATCGATCGCCGTTCCGTTGCAAGTCAAAGCCGACCACTTGCCGCATAAGCATTTACATTCACAACACGCGCCGCAGACGCAATTGCCGCCTTGATGATTATCGTCAAAAATATCGTTGTTCGACGTGCCGCGAATCCATTCCGCAAGGTTGTTGACGCCGCCTTTGTCGCTATCGTAAGTTTCATAATTTATGTAGTTATCATACTGACCGGACGAGTTAAATTCTTGTTTAGTCAACTCGCAATATTTTTCTAGGCAAGCGACGTATTGAGCGAAGAAGTTTTGGCCTTCCGCGTAAGTCATTCCATAATCGTTAGTTCCGGTATAGCCGGGAAGCCCGAACGAAATAAACCACTTTTTCGCCACCCAAACGCCGTTAATTTTGTACAATTCGCCGTAAAAGACAAAACGATACCAGTTAGACAAGCCGGAACTTGCGGTAGCTTTAGCGATCATACAACCGTAATAGTACCACGAGTCGTAGCCGTCGTCGTCCGGAATATCCTTCAAAAAATAGTCGTATCGAAAGCGTTCGTAATCTTTTAAGAACGTATAGCCGTCGCCGCTTTTCGTTCGAATCAAATCGTCGAGAGTCTCATAACCGACGTCGCCTTCGGCTAAAAGCGATATGCCCGCGTTCGCGTCGGAACCGTACGCGCCGACAATATCGCCCGATTCTTGCGCGTAAGTCTTGTAACGACACGACGGAACGGGGTAAATCGTCGCCAACGCGAAAAGGAAAAGTAACGCTAATCTCGGTCGCATTTTGCCAGTATCGCCAGTACGAGGTAAAGTATTCCCACTATGTAGAATACCGTCCAAAGGTTCGTTAAGTACGTTTCCATTAGTCGTTATGTCCGGAAAGGATAACCGACGCTATCAAACCCGCGAAAAACCAAAGACTTAGGAGTATCCAATAAAGGAGCGTGTCGGTCATTACCAGTAGCCCCCTTCGTCGTCGTAATACGATTCGTCGAGCGCACGGTTCGCCGCGTCGAAATCGTCGTAAGTTTCTTGATAACGCCTATTAGGAACGCTCGGCGCTTCGCCGGGGAAGGTCAAGCCGTCGTCTTCGTCCTCTTCCAGCGCGACGTAAGGCAACGGCGCGGCGCCGGGACGCGGAACCGGTTCGTCGTCTTCGTCCGAAGTCTCGTCGTCGTAAGGGTTAGAAAACACTTCCGACGAGTCGACGCCGTCGAGTTCAAGCAACGCGGTCTGCATCGCCGTCCGACGGTAAATTCTTTCTTTTTCGTCGATTAGGTCGTCTTGCCACGCCAAAGCGCGAGCTTCGTTTGTTAAAAATTGTCGCTCTTCTTCCGTAAGACGCGACCACGACTCTTGAAGAATTTGGTTCGACTTAACTACCTTAGCGGTAAAGGTTAGACCGTACGCTTCGCCGGTCGCGTAGGCGTCGGCGTCGCCGAGTTCGCGAATCGCGTCCCAAGAACGCTGGAACGCCTCGAAGTTCTCGCGCTCCGCTTTTTTCGCTTCGCGGTCGTCGGAAGCATCGGAGTTATTGGAGGTTAACGTCGACGCTTCCGCCTTGCCGCCGAGCCCCGTTCCGGCAAAACGCAACATCTCGCGGAAGCCGAACTTCGCGCAAAGGAAACTTCCGGCGAAAATCAAACCCGCCAAAACCCACGTTTTAACGCGTTCGGAAATCGCATCGAAAACGAAAACGCCAATATCGCCGCTAGAAGCTAAATCTAATAAACCCGGGCCTTGCTCGTTAATTAATTCAACGCACCAAGATGAAGAGAGGCCTTGGTTTACGGTTAACGGTTCTAAATTTCCATCGGCGTCATATCCATATGCCACAATATGTCGCCGACCGTCGACGGAATAAGCTAAATAACCGTAATAAGCATAATAACGTTCGTCGTTTTCAAGTACGTCGCCAGTTTTTAAACGTACAACCTCAAGCCGCGGATCGGTTACCGTTGCATTAGGATAAAGATAACTTATGCGAAGTAAAAACATAGGGCGACCGTCGTAAAAACTCAACCCTAAACGCTCCGTGCGTTTCGACTCGTCGTAACCTTCCGCGAAAACGTTTGAAGTCGTTAGCGTCAACACACATAACGTTAAGGTAATTAAGATATTACGCATCGGTCGCCCCCTTTCGTTCTATCAGCTGCGATTCGCGAAGTTGCGGAGCAAGCGCCAGCCGAACTTCACCGCGAAGATCGTTCCGGCGATCCCGAACGCGCCGAGAACCCACGGCCCGATCGTCGTTCCGATCGTCGAAGCGATCGTGCCCGCGTCGACGCCGATATCGATGAACTCGACGCTACCCGCCGTAGTCTCCGCGAAAGCGGAACCGGTCGAAACAACCGCAACGCCGACGACCGCCGAGGCTTGCAAAGCGCGAGTTTTCAAAACGTTAGACAACTTTTTCATTCTGCTTCTCCTTATTTAGAGAGATCGTAAAAACTACGGAACGCGACGCCCAGCCAATAGAGCGTCGTTCCGAAACCAAACCCCGCCGCGAAAAACGTCGCGACGTCTGTAAGTATCCAATTTTGCGCGTCTTCCATCAGAACGGAACCCCCGGAGCGCGGCTCGGAACGCCGACAAACTGCACGGCGTCGCGACCGAGTTTCGCCACCTCGAACCACGCGCGCTTTTGAAGGTAACCCTTGTAAATTTCCGGCATACGGAGCGTTACGAAGTCGATGATTTCTTGTTTGAACTCTTCGAACGTCAACCGAGCGACGCCGACGCGGTACGCCAACGCCGACGAAACGCAACCTAACGCCTGCAACGCCAAGTTGTTATGATCGATTTTCTTCGCGCGGTTGCGTTGGAGCGGTTCGCGCGAAAACTTCCCTTCGCAAAACGTCGCGTAAAAGGCATAACGCACGTATTCCCATTCTTTAGAAAAGGCCTGTTGGTTTTCGCGTCCGCGCGTCTTTTTGTCGCGGAGTATCCTAAACCATTTGTCGACAAGGTATTCCACCACGTCGACGATACGTTCCGCGAAGTCTTCGACGCTGTCGAGTTGGAACGCTCGCAACGACTCGCGCTTAAATCGAAATTCAACGCGGGTTAGGGAATCGTCGGCGCCAAGTTCGCCGAGCGCGTCTTCCAAGTCTTCGAGCTTTTCCCAACTTTGCTTGTCGTAAGTTTCGCGCAATTTGTCGTACATGCAAATTTGGAGCCGCCCGCCGCCGGTCAGACTTTCGAGCCGCATTTCGCCGTTTTCGCTAACGCGGGTGTATTGGTTCCAGCTTCGGATCCGCGAAACAATCCGGTTTTCCGCCAGCGCCGATTGCGCAAAATCGAACGGAAGAACAAGCGTAACTTGCATATCGCAACGACTTAGAAGGTTGCGGTGAACGTCGAACCCAAACGCGGCGAGCGTTCGCAAAATATCGGCGTGAACGTCGGCTAGGTCGCGCCCGAAAATTGCTTCGTAACCGAGATGAGCGCGGACGCCGGCCATCTCTTCCGTCGGATTCTGATGGAGCAAAAGCGTTACGCCGCCTCGTCTTACCTGAAAACGGTAGTTGACTTCGCCGTTCGAACCGCGCGGGAGCATCTCCCACTGTTGGCCGCCGAGCAGGACGAAAACCGGCTTGTCGTCGTACTCTTGCGCTCGAGCTTGATCTTTGTAATAGACCAAGGACTCCATAAACTCGGAGCGCGTCGCGTCGTCGCCGGCGAACCAGAGCCCGAAATAGGAAATTTCAACACCGCCGTCGTAACCGCCGCAAAATCGAGGCATAGAGTCGGGAGGAGCGGGAAGGGTAAAGGGGGCAAGGTTACTTTGAGGGGCCCGTGTTACTACCTCGGGGCCCGAAGAGGAGGGCGCGGCCTCGCCCTTGCGGCTCCCCGAGACGACGACTGCAGCGCGCTCGGGGGCCCCCCGCTGCGGACTCGCCGCAATACGACGCGCGGCGTCTCCTCCGATATCCGCAGCCAAGAGCTGAATCAGATCGTCGCCCGGAGGACAGACCGACCGCCGCTCCCACGCGTCCAGAGACTCCAACAACGCCGCCTCCAACAGATTCAACCGCCCGCCGTTCGCGTCGTCCGCGCCTCGCTTCGCCATCGTTCTCGCTCCTCGTTACGTTGCGACGGGGTAGGGCCGCGCCGCTTGTTAATATGTTCGGTATTCAAATTTTAGCCTGTACAGGTTTCAGTAATTGAATCCGGTACAGGCAAGGAAGGGCGCGAACTTCGAAATTCGGCGCCGCTACGTCGTTACTTTGAAGCGTCGACAGCCGACTCGCCAAAGTAACCGAAAAACGCCGCTAACTCCGCAAACCCCGGAATTTACGGCGTTTTTCTTAAAAACCCAACAACCGAACATAATAAACATTATCGGACGTTGTTGTATTTTAAAGATAAGTTCAAGAGATTCACAAGTCTCTTTCTATTTCGATTTTTAGCGTCATAATTTGAATCGATTATAAAAACTGCACAAAAACATTTCCCCTGCCTTGCACAATAACCTATTAGGGCGTGCAGTATGTTTTTTTAGATTTACTTTTGAGTTGCCACAATAAACGGGCGTCGTAGCATATGAAACTTACCAAAAATCAATAGAAAAAAATCGAACCGCTTTGGCGGAAACCTTGCCGTTGAATGCCTAAATGGTCTTAAAGGCTATACTTTACGTAGCTGAGAACAGTTGTAAATGGCGCGTCTTACCTCGCCGCTGTGAACCTTAGGGCGCGTTGTTATAATTCATCCTCCCCCTTGCGCAACCGTTGCGAATATGGTATAATGCGCGCCTGAAGATCACAAAAAAATCGAGTCGCTTTTGCCGAAACCGCGCGGCAACTTTGCCGTTGAACATTTAAAGGTTTTGAACGCAATACTTTACGTTGCTGAAAACGGTTGTAAACAGCCTGCTCTGCCTCGACGCCAGGGATCAGGAACACGGTCTATCGCCGCTTTCGACGTCGGGTCGCAAACGGCGTCTTGTCGCGCGTGCTGGAAGTCCTTCAAAACGAAGAGCTTATCGGCGCTGATTTTTCGGTTTTGTCGTTGGATTCGACGTTCGTAAAATCGCGTCCGAGCGCCGCCGGAGTTTTAAAAAAACGGGCCGCAGGCGATCGGGCGGACGAAGGGCGTAAAAACAACTCGCGACGAAGGTTCGCGCGATCGTCGCCGGGCCGACGCTTCCCGTCGCGCTAAAACTCTCGGCCTGGGAACGTTAGCGACGCGCCCGTCGGTCGAGAAATTCTTCGAAACCTTGACGTTAAACGACTTAAATCGAAGTTTATTTTAATGGATCGCGCTTACGAAGGCGACGAAACGCGTCAAACGGCTCGCGACGTCGGCTTAAAACCGGTTGTTCCGCCAAAGCGCAACCGACGCATCCTTGGCGTTATAACAAAAAACTTTACAAACGCCGAAACGAAGTCGAGCGTTTCTTTCGTCGCGTTGTTGAAGATTGCCGACTCATCGCGACGCGTTACGATAAACTCGACGTAATACTTTCGGCGTTTTAAAATCGTTATTTTATTTAAGCCTTAGTGTCAACAAGCCCGCTAACGCCGTTTATTACAAGAAAATACGTTCCGCCTAAATCGCAATTATTCGCCGTCTCCTACTCCATTCCAACTTTCAAAAAATGCGCCCAAAAGCGTTCGCGTTCGTTCGTTTGTTTCCCCAATGAGCAGGACTCTAAATTCGCGGTTAAGAAATTAATCTTGGCTTCCAAAGCGTCTTCTTGTTCCAAGAGCAAAAGGGCCGCGTCGACAACGTCGTTAACGCTTGGCGAGAACGTATCTTCGCTAGCGTTGCAACCGTCGGGAGTCGCGAACGCTTTCTTTTGGTTGGCGTCTTGACGTTTTAACTCGAACAGAAAAGGAGGTTCCGGTTGCCGCTCAACGTCTAATGTTGAACACGATGACGAGGTCCCTAAAACCGTTTGAGTCGTTAACGTTAATCGTTGCGAACGTTCGACGCCTAATTCGTCGACAAGAGCCAAAGCGAGCGTTATCGAATATTTTTTCGCGACGCTTGCTTTTTCGTAACAATGCGCGACGACGGCGGAAGTCGCAAGTTGCGAAACGGTTGTCGACGTTCCGTCGCCCCAATCGACGCTCCACGCGTAAACGCTTCGCAAACCAAGATTTGCAATGTTAAGTTCAAAACGCGCAAAAGCCCCGTCGGCAGTCGTTGTTCGCGCGACCGAAACGCAAGGCGCGGTTGCGGTTATCGTCGTTTGAATCGCAATCGGCGGGCTTTCGCGACCGTCCGCGCTTCGCGTCTTAAAATAAACGACGCCGTCGCCGAGCGCGCCGCCGCCGATTTCGCTTGACGCCGCCCAAAAAATCGCCGGTTTTTCTTCGAAAACACCGTCGATATCGCCGCTTAAATTCCACAAGTACGACAACCCGTCGCCTAACGACGCGGAACCGTCGAAACAAACGCGCTCCCCCTCCCCGACGACAATTTTACGCGCCGCCGGAATCGCGACCGGTAGTTCCGTAACGTCGTAAAACTCGTAAGCGCCGACGTCAACTTGACTTCCGCGAACGCGAACGTATCCGACGCCGTTCAAATCGTCGACGAGCTTTTCGCCGTCGGCGGAAAGCGCAAAATCGGCGTTGCCTGCGTCGACGGCTAGAGAATCGGCGGTCAAACGCAGGTCGAGCGCGTCGGCGTTCGTTAACTTCCCGACGGCGTCGAAGTTCGGTCCGACGACGAACGAAGGATCGGCGCCGATGAAATTATACGAGCCGAGCGCTTCGGTCGCGGTGTAAAAATCACTTCGCGACGTCGCGTAATTTTTTGCGACAAGCGAGTTGTAAAGCGTTATTGGGGCTCCGGTAACAAACGCGCCGCCCCCTTCCCAAGTCGCGTAATTTCCGGCGACCGTCGACGAAACGAGCGACGCGGAACCGTAAGCGACGCGCAAACCGCCGCCGACTCCGCTCGCGTCGTTTCCTTCCGCTCGATTCGCAACAATAAGCGAATTAACGATTTGCAACGTTCCGGTCGAATACGCGCCGCCGCCGAACGACTTGACCGCGACGTTTTCTCGAAGCGTCGAATATTCAAGCGTCAACATTCCTTCGTTGCAGACGCCTCCGCCGCAATACGTTAGCGCGACGTTGCCGTCGAATTGCGAATAACTCGCGTCGACGGTTCCGCGCTCGCCGTTCCAAAGCGCGCCGCCTTTTGCGTAAGCCTCGTTTTCTTGAAAGTTAGACGTGAAAAACGACACGACGCCAACGTTTGCGACCGCGCCTCCGCTACCCGACGTCGCCGCGTTTCCGACGAAAACGCCGTCGCGAACGACAAGGGTTCCCTCGTTAAAAACGCCGCCGCCGTAACTCGTCGCGACGCAATCGGTTATCGCAACGTCGTTCAACGTTAGCTCGCCTCGATTCGCGACCGCTCCGCCGACGTCCGCCGCGCCGCCGGTCAAGGTCAAACCGGAAATCGCGACTTCAACGCCGGAAGCGACCGAGAAAACTCGCCCTTCCCCTTGCGCGTCGACGACGAGCCGCTCCGCGCCGTTTCCGACGAGCGTAATCTTCCCGCCGTTCGCGGCGTTAAACTCGATTTCTCCGTCGGTTAGCGCGATTTTCCCGTCGAGTTCGATTCGCACGACGTCGTCCTCCGGCGTTTGCGACGCCGCATAAACAGCCCCGCGCAACGTCGACGGTTCCAACGAATCGCCGACGGCGTCGACCCAATAAACCGCCAAACAAAGCCGCGGTTCCAACGTTTCAAATTTTATACGCTTACGCCGCATCGGTAGGTCATTCCCAAATACCGTAATCCCAAGCTAAGATGTTCGAGTAATACAAATCGTTCATCGCCGACGCGCTTCGGAAGGAATTAATCAACATTATTATCGTTTGTAAGTCTTCAAATATCGGACTCACCACGTCCATTACCGACGATGTTGTTTTAACGACGTCCCCGGCCCAAGCCGCCGCTTGCGAAATCGGAACCCCTAAGTCAACCTTTCTATACGCCGAAATCACCTTTGTCCAAATAGAATCTTTTCCCTTCGTTCTAAGTAAATATTTATACAAATCATCGACACGGAAATGCGCTAAATCATTAACAAGTCCCCCAAAGACCTCGCCTACCATTTCCAAACCGTCGCTAAACTCATCGGCGTTCCCCATAACCAAGTCTCTGGCGTTAAATTCCATTCTTAACGCTTTTTTCAACGCAAGATTAAAGGGCAATCTCATTCCAAAGAAACGATACGAAGTATTAACTTCAAACGCGTCCATTCCAATACTAACGCAATAGTTAAAATATTCGTCGATTTCGCCTTTTATCGCGTCAACATACTGCTCCGCTAACCCGTTGAAATCGCTATAACTATCCTTATATCTCGCGAAAAGATACGCGTATTCCATATATTTTTCGTCGCCGACGCAAATACTTGCTTCAATACACGCCGTAACCGCGTCGCGTCCCATACGAGCTTCGAAAACGGAAATCATCGCGTTAACCACAGCAGGAACAACGTGTTGAATCATAATGTTATAGTAGTTAATTTGCGTCATATACAACGAACTAACATTTCCCATCGCGCCCAATGCGCCAATCACCGCGAACTGCCCCGTCGGGTCGATTTTTTGAATCGGGTCGTTCTCGGCGAAGGCGTATTTGTGCAACGATTGCGGGTCGGCGGTCTCTCCGTAGAACGGGTCGAGCGTCGTAAAGCGACCGGTCGACGGGTCGTAATCGCGAGCGCGGAGGTAAACGCGACCGGTCTTCGCGTCGAACGCTTCGCCGTTGTGCAGATACTCCGTCGCCGCGTTCGCCGGGTCGAAACCGATCGCGTTTCCGTACGCGTCGTAAGAGTAGGTTTCAACGACGGTTCCGAGCAGGTCGATCAGCGCTCGAGTCGAACCGCGTCCGTCGTAGGTAAAGACGCTTGACGTTTCCGTTCCGTCCGGCGCGACGACCGTTTGCGCGATTTGGTCAAGTCCGATCGTATAAGACGTTACGGTCTCTTCGCCGGTCGCGAGATCGGTCTCCGTTTTACGCAAAACTTGCGAATAACCGGTCGGATTGTTCGCGTCGTTCAAGAACTCCGTTCGCGTCGCTTTTTCAAACGTTCCGTCGCCGTCCGCGTCGATTTCCGTCGTCGTCGCGACGCGAGCGCCCGCCGTGTCGTATTCGTAACGGACGCGGGTCGAAGCGCCGTTTTCGACAATCGTAATTTCGCTCGTCAACCCTTGCGCGTTATAAGCGTAAGTCGTTTGTTTAACGACCGTTCCGTTTTCCGTAACGGTCGCGGCGACTTGTTGGGTCGCCAGCCAGTCGTAATCGGTCGTTCGCTCGAAAACGCCGTCCGCGTCGCCGTCGAAGATTTCTTGAATCAAACGGTCGTTCGCGTCGTAACGGTAACTCGTTTTCTCGTCGACGGTTCCGTCGTTTCCAAGGTCGCGCGTTTGCGTTAAACGGTTCCCGACTAAGTCGTAAGTCCAAGCGAGCGTTTGGTCGAGTTCGTCGTCGTAATGTTCAAACACTTCTTGGGTTAAACGGTTTTGACCGTCGTAAGTCCAAGTCGTTCGAATCGTTTGCGAATCGTCGTCGCCGAAACGCTCCGTCGCCGTTGTTTTTTGACCGAGCGCGTCGTAACCGTATTCAAACTGGGAGATACGACTTTCCGACGCCGCGTCCCAAACGCCGTTCGCGTTCGCGTCGACAAAGTTCGTCGTTTCGATCAAGCGATTCGAGGCGTCGTAGCGATACGTCGTCGTAATACCCGACGAAACAACGGTTTTCGCAAGGTTGCCTCGGTCGTCGTAAGAATACGTCGTCATCAAATCGTTTTGCGCCGCGTCGCAAACCGTCGCCAAACGCCCGAACTCGTCGTAACCGTAACGAACGTCGTCGCCGCGATCCGACGACGTCCGCGTTAAACGACCGTAAACGTCGTATTCGTAGCGAATAACGCCTTCCGGACTCGAAACCGTAACAACGGAACCGCTTTCCGAATACGCCGTCGTTTCCTCGCGAAGAATCGCGCCCTTCCCGTCCGTCTTCGCCGTCGCGATCGTTCGACCGTAAACGTCCGTTTTATAAGAGTAGGAGCAGTCGAGTTCTCCGTTCGCTTCGTCCGCTACGCTCGCGTAATACTCGACGCGCGCCAAACGTCCGTAAGCGTCGTACTCGTAACGCGTTACAATTCCTTCAAACGAAACGGCGCGCGCCGTCCGTCCGTAAGCGTCGTACTCGAAGTATTCCGTAAACGCTTCCGCGTCGGCGCCTTGCGTCGTTCCCAACGGAAGAGTTCGCGACAAAACGTTTCCGGCGGCGTCGTAAACGTAACGCGTTTCGCGCCCCAAGGCGTCGCGAATAACGGTTCGGTTCCCGGCGGCGTCGTATTCGTACTCGTAACGCGCTTCGACGTCCGTTCCGCTCGCAATCTCAACCGCGGTTAGGCGATTCGCGCTATCGTATTCGTATCGCTTGACTTGCCCGCCGCGATTCTTCTCCGCGATCAAGTTGCCGGCGTCGTCGTAAACCGACTCAAACGTCGTTCCGTCGTCGTAAGTCGTTTTGATCAAACGGTCTTGGTAGTCGTATTCGTATTTTTGCGTCGCGGACGCCGTCGCGGTCGTCGACGTTTGTTCAACGACAAGTCCGAAGTCGTTGTAAACGTAAGAGTTGACAACGCCGGTCGCGCTCGTTTGGCTTGTTAAGCGTCCGGTCGAGTCGTACTCGAATGTCGAACGCCCGCCGAGTTCGTCGACGCTCTCCGCTTGCGCGCCGTCGACGTAAGTAGTAGACGTTCCGCAGGTTAGCGTCCCCGAAACCAACGCGTCGCGGTAGTTCGGCGTTCCGGAAAGTTCGACGACATTTTGGAGCAAAACGTTCGTCAAATTTTCAACCGAAAGGCGGTTCCCGTGAACGTCGTATTCGGTTCGCGTCCCGGCGACGAGCGTTTCCGATTCGAGCGACGCGCTCGTTTCGAGCCAAACGCGTCCAAAGTTGTCGTAAACCGTTCTCGAAACGACGTTTCGAACGTTCCCGTTTTCGTCGACGCGCTCTTGAATCGTCTCGACGACGTTCCCGAATTTGTCGTAAGAATAACGAGTCGACAAACCGTAACGGTCGATTTCTTCAAGTTTCCAACCGGCGTTGTTATAGACGGTCGACTCGGCGTAAATCTCGGCGCCGACGCTTGTTAACGTCGAAAAACCGTCTTCGCCAATTTCGACGACCATCTCGGCGACGCGCGCCGTTCGAACAACCCGACCGTCTTTGTCGTAAGTCGTTAGCGTTCCCAATGTTGCGTCCGTTGAGTTTTCGCGAACCGAATCGGTTTGCGCGATCGTTTGGCCCTTAGCGTCGTAAACGGAACGTTCGACGAACCAAACGGGAACGCCGGACGCGTCGACAACCTGGCGGCGCGTTTGAACAACGTATCCTCTTGCGTCGTAAAGATATTCGGTTTTCAGCCCGGCGCGGTCGGTATCGGAAACAACTTGTCCGAGCGCATTATAAACCGTTTCGGTTGAATAGATTAACGTCGCTCCAACGTAGCGCGCCGTTCCGACGACGCGATCGGCGGAGTCATAGTACGTTTTGTCGCATACTTTCGTTTCCCCGTCGAAGAACCAAGCGTCGGTTTGGTTGCCGCGCGAATCGTAAGCAAAGTAAGTCGTTCTAAAACCGTTAATTACCGCGCTTGACAGATTATCGCTTCCGTTATACGCGAAATTCGTCAGAACGTCGCCGTTTTCGTTTTTCATCGACGTTAGATTGCCTGACGAATCGACGCCGTAAGTCGTAACGCGCCCGTATTCGTCGACGCCGGAAAGAGGCGCGCCGGTCTTCGAGTCGTAACGCGTCGAGACGGTTATACCGTTGGTCGTCGTCGACGTAATTTGCCCGTAAGCGTCGTAGGTATAACTGGTTACGTTGCC
The DNA here is from genome assembly GCA_017436025.1 of Thermoguttaceae bacterium. Lineage (GTDB taxonomy): Bacteria > Planctomycetota > Planctomycetia > Pirellulales > Thermoguttaceae > RUG369. The sequence goes on along the minus strand of JAFSDX010000143.1, from coordinate 15,985 downwards.
GTAAAGGTCGGTTGCCGACGCGACGTTCCCCCGCGAATCATAGGTCGACTTCGTCGTCAATTCCGTGAAAACGTTTCCGTCGGCGTCGTAAACGACCGTCGTTTCGCTTAAACGGTTCCCATTTTCGTCGTAAGTCGCGACAATTTCGCCCCCTTCCGGCGTAACGGTTTTCAATACGTTGCCGTATTCGTCCAACTCTTCGACCGTCGCGTTTCCAAGTTGGTCGACAGTCGTTCGCACGAAATTGTCGGAGTCGTAAGAAACTTCGACGCCGGCGCCGGTTACGTCGGCCAAACCGACGACGCGCCCGAAGTCGTCGTATTGCAACGTTAACGCTTCGTTGCCTTCCGCGTCGAGAATCGAACGAATAAAGTGTTCGCGTCCCTCGACCGAGTCGTAATAACGGTACGTTATCGTTTGTCCGTCGAGCCCCGTGAAGGTCGAAAGATTGCCGAGCGCGTCGTAAGTGTAGCGAACGGAACGACCGTCGGCTAATTTGATCGCCGTAATTCGGTCGCGACCGTCGCGCTCGAACGTAACGACCGAATCGCCGCGTTCGTCGAAAATTTCGTTTCCGGCCAAGCTCAACTTATGTCCGAACGGATCGGAAATCGTATCGACTTTCATCGTTTGCGCGTCGATATGATACTTGAGGCCTTCCTTCGTCGTGTATGTAAACCCGCGGTTAATCGTCGGATTAAACGGGTTGTAAGCGAGCCCGGCTTGGCCCCAAACGTAACAAGACCCGTCGTCCAAAACACGAAGATAATTTAATTGATTTTGAGCGTAGGACGCGCCGTCGAGGGTCAACGTTCCGCCGGAACCGGTTGTCGATTCAAATTTTGGCGCGTAGAGTCCAGGAATATATTTGTACCCGCCTTCCAAACCGTCGGCGCTCGGTTTGAACTCGAACACGTCGCGCGAACCGTCCGGAAGCGTAATCGTAACTTTCGAACCGCCGTAGGAAAACGGTTCGTAATAACCCAACGACTCGTTCGGCGACTTTACATTCGTTTGAATTTTCAAGTCGCGGAACGTATGCGACCATCCGTAACCGAATTCGCCGTCTTGCCCGCTTAATTTCGTGTCGTAGGTTCGCGTCATAACAAACGGTATCGACGACGTTTGCGCGTTCAAATCGGTAAACGAAAACGAGAAATTCGCCCAATCGGAATCGTGCAAAACAAAGAAATCGATCGTCGTTCCGCCGGTATTGCCGCGAGCGTCGTAACCCTGAACGCGCATCGTATACCATCCGTCGGCGTAAAGCGAGGGATCGAAGACGTATAGGGTTTGGTCGCGCAACTCGAGCGGCTCGTCGGAGTTCGGGTCTTTGTCTTGTCGATAAAGAAGTTGCCACCCCTCTTCGCTTTTCGGATCAAGCCCGTAAGCGCCGACGCTTACCGTAAAGTATTCGAGGTCGCCGTCGGGATCGTAAACGTCCCCGACGATCGGCGTCGTTTTTTGAATCAACACTTCTTCGCTTTCGACGTCCGGCGATTTAACGTAAGCGAACGGAGCGCTTGGGTTAACGCCGGAACAAAGAATCGTTTTCGTTTCAACCGTCGTAAAACCGTCGAGGTCGGTCGCTTCGACGCGCACGATATAATTCCCGTCGTGCGGCGCGTTAGCTAAAATCGTCGCGGAACCGCGAATCGCGAGCGAGTTAACGGCGTCGCCGGTTTCGCTAACGAGCGTAACAACAGCCTTTTGAATCCCAACGCGACTTTCAAGCGCGACGTAAAATGAGAAATTCTCCGCGACCGGATAGAACGGCTCGTCGGCGACGATTTGAACCTTAGGCCCTTGCGCTTCAACGTTTAACGTCCAACTTTGCGTCGTTTTATCGCCGCGAACGTCGGTCGCCGAGATTGTGATTCGACGTTCGCCAAGCGTCGCGTCCGCCGTCCAACGAAATCGTCCGTTTGCGTCGATCGTCGCACCGACGGGCCCCTCCTCGACGGCGTAAAAGACCGCGTCGCCGTCCGGGTCGACAACGGAAACGTCGTAAGAATAGAGGTTTCTTGCGTAAACAAATTCGACGGGAGTCGATTCGAAAATCGGAGCGGCGTTTTCGGAACGCGTCAAAAAATTAAACTCTTGCGCCGTCGCCGCGCCGCGAGCGTCGGTAACGACGACGATAAAATCGCTAACGCCCATCTGCGAAGCGTTCGGCGTCCAAGTCAAAACGCCCGTAATCGGATCGATTACCGCGTTCTGCGGCGCCGTTTCCAAGGAGTACGACAAGGCGTCGCCGTCCGGATCGGTCGCGACGACGGCGTACTCGTATCGAACGCCGACTTCGCCGTATTGCTCCGGCGTCGAAAGGATTTGCGGCGGATTGTTTTCCGCGTCGCCGACGGAAATATTCGGCTTTTCGAGCACGACGATTTCGTAACGAACGCCATACTCGTTAAAACCGTCGGAAAGCGCGACGCCAAACGAGTATTCCCCGACGTCGGCGGCGGTCGTCGCCCAACGAACAAGCCCCGTTTGCGAATCGATCGTCATTCCCTCCGGCGCTTCGTCGAGTCGGAAAGAAATCGGATCGTTTTCCGGATCAAAAGCGGCAAGCGCGTAAACATATTCGTCTCCGGCGTATACGCCCGACGGCGCGCTCGAGGTAATTTGCGGCGCGAGGTTGACGGTAAACGTCGAAACCCAAAACTCTTGCGAACAACGATTTCCGGTCGCGTCTTCGACGCTAACGCCAACGATGCTAACGCCTAGATCGTTTCTGTTTGGCGTCCAACGAATCCTACCGGTCGCCGCGTCGATCGCCATTCCGTCCGGAGCCGTCGTCAACGAGTAAATAAGCGCGTCGTTTTCGGGGTCGACGGCGACAACGTCGTAAGCGTAAGTTTCCCCCAACTGAACGAAGTTCGACGGTTGCGAAACGATCGTCGGCGCTTCGTTAACACGGTCGACGCAAACGGCGATTTCCCAAATTTGCGTCGACCAAGCTCCGCGAACGTCTTGCGTTTCCAAAGCGACGCGAACGGTTGTTCCAACGTCGTCCAAACTCGGCGTCCAACGCAAAACGTTGGTTTCGGCGTCAAAGACCATACCGTCCGGCGCTTCGCAAAGCGTCGTCGTAAAAGCGTCCCCGTTGGCGTCGACGATTTGCGGTCGATAGAGATATTCGATCTCCGCAAGAGCGTAATTCGCCGGTTCCGATTTGAATTCGGGCGCCGCGTTTCGTTCGTACTCGACGACGCTTAACGTCGCCGTCGCCGTCGCGTAAGCTCCGCGACCGTCGGAAACAACGACCGTAAAGGTATGTTCGCCCAACTGTTCGAGCGTCGGAGTCCAAGCGATTTTTCCCGACTCCGCGTCGATCGTCATTCCAACCGGCGCCGTCCCGCCGCGCTCCGCGTCAAAGGAGTACGTCAAGACGTCGCCGTCCGGGTCGGTCGCCTCAAGCGCAACTTCGTAAAGCGAACCGACAAACGCCGGATTCGGAATCTCTTGCGTCAGCCAAATCGGCGCCGAATTTTCGTCGGTCGTTCCGCCGTCGTCCGTTTCAACCTCCTCTCGCTCCTTCGGTTTCTCGACAACGCGAATCGTCGCCGTCGCCGTCGCGTAAGCTCCGCGACCGTCGGAAACAACGACCGTAAAGGTATGCTCGCCCAACTGTTCGAGCGTCGGCGTCCAAGCGATTTTTCCCGACTCCGCGTCGATCGCCATTCCGACCGGCGCCGTCCCGCCGCGTTCCGCGTCAAAGGAATACGTCAAGACGTCGCCGTCCGGATCGAGCGCGTCGACGTCGACCTCGTACCGCGAATCGACAAACGCCGGCGTCGGAACGCTTTCGGTAATAAGAATCGGCGCGCGATTCGCCGGCGAAACAAGAATTTCGAACGCTTGCGACGCGGTCAAACCGCTTTCATTTTTCACCGTAACGACAACTTGTCGCGCGCCTAAATCGTTCGCGCTTGGCGTCCAAACGACGACGCCGAGTTCCGGATGAATCGTCATTCCTTCCGGCGCGACAAGAAGCGAATACGTCAATTTTTCGTTCTCGGAGTCGACCGCTTCGACGTCGTAACGGTACGCGACGCCCTCGGTCGCCGTCTCGCTTGGAACGCTAACAACGTCTAAGGTAGGTCGCGGTTCCGTCAAGTCGTAAACGCCAAAGTCGTAATTTTGCGCCCAATGCGACGCGCCCAAAACAACCGTCCAACCGCCGATTTCGGAGGCCGCCGCGCTCGCCGGAACGACGCGAACGCCTTCGATCAACGCGGCGCTCGACGCTTCGTTCGCTCCGGCAAAAGTTAACGTCGTTTCGGTCGAAGTCGCGACGAAACTCCAAGAGCCAACGGCCCAAGCGGCGTTGGTCGTCGACGCGTCAAAGACGCCGTCGCAACGCTCGGAGCCCGCCGTAATCGCGTATCGAGCAACGTTCGACGCTCCGTTCCCGGCGACCGAATATTGCACGACGTAACGCGTTCCCGGAACGGTCGCGAACGTCTGCGAAACCGCGTCGGAAACGTCGCCGTATTCGCCGTCGAACGCGCCGTCGGCGACGAGATTTTCCGCGCTCGCGTCCCAAAGACGATCGCTCGGGAACGTTTGAAGGCTTCGCGTTTCGTCCGCGGCAAGAACGACGCGATACTCGCCCGCGAGAAGATTTTCGAACGCGTAATCGCCGTTTTCGTCGGTCGTCGCGACGCGTTCGTTTTCGTCTAAAACGTCGTTTTTATTTTGATCGAGCCAAACGACGCGGTTCGCCAACCCCTTTTCTCCCGGGTCTTGCGCGCCGTTTCGATTGCGGTCGTCGAAAACGCGTCCCGAAACGCCGCTTTCCGCGTTGGGGTTCGCGTATTTATAAGCGCCAAAATCTCGGTCTTTAGCGTCTTGCCCCGCGCTCAAAACGACCGTATGCGCGCCGGGAATCCCCGCCGCCGTCGTCGGCGCGACGTAAACGTCGTCGATCGACGCGCCATAAGGCGTCGAATCTAAACCGGAGAAAACAAGCGTTGTTTTCTCGGTCGCGGCGACAAAATTCCAAGTTCGAACCTCCCACCCCATCTCGTTCGAGGATTTGTCGGAAACGTCGAAAGTTCCGTAAAAAACGTCGACGCCGTTCGAAATCGCGTAGCGTTTCAGCGAAGGAGCGCCGTCCGTATTCCCGGCGACGACGTACTGCACCGTGTAACGATTCCCCGGAACCGTCGCAAAAGTCTGCGCGATAGAACCGGCCGCGAGGCCTTGTAAATCGACGCAGTAAACGCCGTCGTACATTTCGTTATGCGACGGCGTATGAATCGTAACGCTACCGCTCGTTATTTCCCAACCGACGATCGCGGATTCGCCGGCGCGTCCCTCGTAGACATTGCCGCCAAAAGCAATTACGTCTTCGAAATCGCCGTTGACGATTAAATTGTCTTCGACGCTCCACTCGCCGTCGACCGGATACGTTTGCGCAAAACCATACGCCGGTTGATAACGAACGCGATACTCGCCCGCCGGAAGGTTTTCGAACAAATAAAATCCGTTCTCGTCGGTCAACGCGCTCGACTCGTTCCAACCGAGCATACCGTCGCCGTCTTGGTCGAGCCAAACCAGTTGGTTCGCAAGTCCCGTCGTTTCGTTCGCATCTTGAACGCCGTCGCCGTTCTCGTCGAGCAGAAGCCGACCGGAAATGCTCGCCGCACCTTGTCGATAGAACCCAAACTCTTTGCCGCGAACAGTTTTGCCGCGTTCAACTACGATTTCGTACCCGGCGTCGTCGAGCGGTTGCGACTGCAACCATTCGTTTTTTCGAACGGCTCGGAGCGTATATTCGCCGGTCGGAACGTCGGTCAGTTCGTAAACGCCGTTTACGTCGGTCGTCGCGCTCGGCTCGTCGGACGTCCAAGCGCCGTCGTTGTTTACGTCGACGTAAACCGTCCAATCGTCGAGTCCGGTTTCCGAATACTCGACCGTCGCGCCTTTAAGTCCGGCAAAGACGTCGCGTAAATCGTTCATATTGTCGAACCAAACGCCGTTCGCGTCGACGTTTTGGATTCCTTGCAGACTCGCGTCGGAACCGGTTCCAACGCCAAACGCGCAAACCGTCGCGCCCATTTGTCGGAGTTGGTCGGCGTAGTTCGCGCCCGTTCCTCCTCTATTCGGCGTTCCGTCGGAAATAAAAACAACCAACGTTTCGCGGTCGAGTTCGCCGTTTGTTTGAATCAACGAAATCGCTTGATTTAACGCGACGGAATAATTGGTCCCGTCGCTCCGCTCGGCGTTTAGCTTATACGCCGCCTCCATAAAGTCCGGAACGCCGTCGCCGTCCTCGTCCGCGTCCGCCGACGCAACCAACTGAACGCCCGGCTCGACCGGATTCATATCGTTGACGCGAACCGTCCCGGAAAAATCGATTAACGCCAAATCGGCGGCGTCGCCCAGGCCTTTATCGACAAGACTTTGGCGGTACTGCGACATCGCGTAGATCACCGCGTCGATCCGCGTGTCCGCGCCGCTATTGTTAAGGTCGCCGACACGGTCGCCGGAGTAAGAATATCCCGAGCCCATACTCCCGGACGTGTCGACGACAAAAACGACGAGCGGTTCGTCGCCCGGAACAAGCGTCGAATCGCGCCGCCCGTTTTCGTTCGCGTCTTCGTAAACCGTTCCAACGACGGTTCCAAAACTCCGCTCGCGAACGTTCAACGCGAACGTTTGAACGTCGACGCCGCCGCGACCGTCCGCGACTTGAACGCTAACTTCATACTCGCCGCCAACTTCGGCGCTTCCGACCGTCCAAGAAACGACGCCGGTCGCCGCGTCGATTCGCATTCCTTCCGGCGCGGCGAGGAGCGCATACGTCAACGCGTCGCCGTCTTGGTCGAGGGCTTCGCAATCGTATTCGTATAAGGCTTCGAACGACAAACCGTCGTTTTGGGTTTCGACGTAAATTTCCGTCGTCGGTTTGCTTACGATCGTCGGCGCGACGTTGGCGTCGTCGATAACGGACACGACGAACGTCTGCGACGCGACGCCGCCGCGTCCGTCGGAAACCTCGACGGTTACGTTATGTTCGCCCTGATCGCCGTAATTCGGCGACCATAAAATAAGCCCGGTCGTCGGCTCGAGCCACATGCCGTTCGGCGCGGTCGTCAGCGAATACGACAATTCGTCAAAATCGGGATCGTACGCTTCGACGTCGTAAACGTAGAGACCGTCGCCCTTAAAGAAAACGGGAATCGCGCCGAGTTGTTCGCCGGTTTCCGCGTTTTTAAAGTAAATATAAAAATAATCCGGCGCGACCGTCGCGTCGATTTGCACGTCGAAGGACGCGACCTTATCGCCGGGCGTTCCCGTTTGAATTCCGCTCAAGTTTGCGACGCCCTCGACGCCGGGATCGACCGAAATCTCAATCGGAATACGCGTCAAGACGTCGCGCGTTAAATAGTCGACGAACGCGTTCGAAAATTGCTCCGCCGCCGCGCCGCCGTCGCGTAAAATATTGAGATCCCAAGCGGTTCCCTTAACGCTTTCGTCCCAAAGCAGATCGACGTAAGTTTCCTTAGTGTTCCAATCGCCGCGAGCGCAATAACCGCCGGTCGAAACGGTATACTCGGTCGACGACGCGCCGGCAAGGTACGCGTCGCCAAAGTAGGAAGCGCCAAGAGCGCGTTTCCCGTTTTCGTCGTAAAAATTGGCTTCAAAGACGCCGTGTAACAACGCGTTCTTTTCGACGACCTCGTTCACAAGTTTCGAGTAATTAAGTTGCGTATTGACGTTCGTTCGCCCTTCGTCCGTAATCAAAACGACGATCGGAACCGCCGTTTCGCGGAAATCGTAAGAATTCAACGCCGAATAAACGCCGTAGTAACCGTCTTCGGAACCGGAACGTCCCGTGCTCAATTTTTTCGCCATTTCCGCGAAATCGCTCGGCGACGTCAACGTCTCGTTCGAACCGTTCTGGAAAACGCGCGGCGTGTCGGCGAACCCCACCAATCCGTAACGATTGTCGACGACTCCGCGAGCCTCAAGGGAAGCGTCCAAACTAAAGACTAAATCGCGAATCCAACGCTGTTCTCCCGACATCGAGCCAGATTCGTCGACGACGAAAATAACGTCGGCCGACCCCAGCCCGGTTTGAAAATCGCTCAGACGCAGGTTTATCGTTTCCTCAAAAACGTCGTCCGTTTCGTCGAAAAGAATGAAATCGGGGTAAACGTCCCCCATTTTTTGTCCGGGTTTCGTCGAAGAAATTTTTGTCGCGATTTCCGGCGTCGACGTAATAATCGGCGCTCGGTTCGCCGCGTCCGCGACGACTTCGACGGTAAATTTTTGCGTCGCGACGGCGCCGTTCGCGTCGACGACTTGAATTTCGAACTCGAAATTTCGAAGCTGATCGGCGCTCGGAACCCAAACGACGCGACCGGTTTGCGGGTCGATCGTCGCGCCGTCGGGCGCCGTTAAGAAGGAAAACGTCAATTCGTCGCCGTCGGGATCGACGGCGTTCGCTTGGTAGACGTAGGTTTTTCCGACCAACGCTTCAGTTTGCGGAACCGAGGTAAAATACGGCGCCTCGTTCGGCGTCGTTAGGTAAACGAGGTCGTAAGTAAAGGGAACGCGCGCCGGATTATAAAAGGTCGCGTCGATCCAACCGGTCGCCTCTTCCGCGTCCAACTTGGCGCCGTCGATTAACTCCGAATAATCGTAATAACAAACGCCGTCGTAGACTCCCGCGAAATTTTTTAACGTAACGCGAGGGTCTGAAACGTTCGTAACGCCGACATAAAACGGTTTACTCGTTGAAAAACCGCCGACGTTTTCGATCGCCAATCTTGCGTAAACCAAGTCGGTCGCTTCGTTAAACGAAGTTTGCGCGTACAAGGGACGGAACGCTTCGGAAACGTCGAAGTTTTGCGCGACGTCGGAACGCCCCCAAATTTGGAACGTTTTCGTCCGTTCGTTTCCGGACTTGTCAATGACGCGCACCTCAAACTCGTTAAGGCCGGCGACGATCGCCGTCGTCGCGAAAAACCGACCGTTTTGATCGAGCGCGTCGACCGCTCGTCCGTTAACGTAAACGGCCGCGATTTGTTCGCGATAAGTCGCGCCGTCGCTTAAAGTCGTCGTCGAAACAGCTTCGCCCGCAAACGTTAACGTCGAACCGCTCGGCAAGTCGGTCGACGCGCTCGGCGTCGTCGCGTCGATCTCTATTTCGTTGGAAACGACGTTTCGGTTTATCGAACTTTGTTCCGGCGCGGGCGGGTCGGCGATTCCTTCCGGACGCGCGTTTCCGTCGGCCAACGCGAATCGGTCGGCGGAGGTCGCGACGCCGGACGGTAAATAATTCGGCGAATTTTCGTCCAAATAAGATTGAGCAAAGGCGTATCGATAAACGATCGCGTCGGCGCGGTCGACGACCCATAAATCGCTCGATTTTCCGGTCGGATCGAGCGTAATTCCGCTTGGGTCGGCGTTTTGCGGATCAAGACTCCAAGAACCGACGCATTCGCCGTCGAACGAATAAACGAACGTCGCGTCGCGATATTCGTCGACGACCCAAATAAATCGTTCGCCGACGACTAAATCGCTCGGGGCGTTGTTAGCGGCGTCCAACGCGAAAGAAGTCGTCGCGGTCAAAGCGCCTTCGCGCGTTTCGGCGGCGGATTCGTAAAAATAGACGCGATTTGTCGTCGCGTCGACGAGCCAAAGATCGTCGCCTCCAACGGAAACGCCCTCGGGAGAAACGACGTCGACCGCCGTCCACGCGCCCGTTCGCGTTCCGTCGGCGTCGTAAACGGCGACCGTTTTTGTCGCCGCGTCGATCGTCCACAAGGTGGAACCGTCGCCGGAAGCCGCAACGCCGCGCGAATTATAAACGTCTTGCGAAAGCGCGAAGGCTCCGTTAAACGAACCGCTTTCCGCGTATTGGAACATTTGGTCGCTAAAATTGTCGACAACGAAGAATTTTGTCGGCTCGCCGGTTTCGTTCGCGATTTCGCTCCCTTTCAGACGCGGAAAATTTTCCGAAAAAGCCAAAGGAATTCGAGCCGAGAGGGAGGCGACGGAGAGCGTCCCCAACCCGACGTAACGCTTTCCGTCGACCGTCCGTCCCTGCAACCAAGCGACGGAGTCGTTTTCCGTTAACAAGGCGTCCCAAGTCGAAAAATGAGCGATCGCGTCCGTTATTCCGTCCGGACTTTGTCCTAAACGCGCGACGTCGGCGAAATTAAATTGCGCGTTCTCCTCCGGCGCCGCGCCCGGCCCAAACTCCAACGACGACGCAAGCAACGTCGCGGGATCGAAGTTCTCCGTTCCTCCGACGACAACCGGGTAAAGCCCGATCGGCAATCCGTTAGGTTCGAGGCTTAACCCGTCGCGAATAGCCGGTTTAACGTCGATAATCGACGAAACGAACGCGATTTCCGTTTGCGCTTCGCCGCCGTCGTCGTCTTTAAGAACAATCTTAATGTTTTGTTCTCCGTCGCTCAAAACGCGCCGCGCTTCAAAAGTTCCGACAGTCGCTACGCCGTCTGCGCCCGGAATAACGTCCAACGAAAGCGGTTCGACGCAACCGTCGCCCCAATCGATCGACGCTTCGAAAGTTTCCGAAGTTCCGAAACGCGGATTGTCGAACCCCAAATCCGCAAAAGAGCCGACGATTAACGTTTCAAGCGCGTAAACCTCGCCGTCGGCGACGGCGGCAAAATCGGCGAACGCTTCGAGCGTCGGCGCGACGTTAGCGATCTCGGCTTTCAAGTCGGCGCGTCCGACGCCGTTTTGGTCGTCGACAACGCGAATCGAAACGTTGTAAACGCCGTCGTCGGGATAAATATGCGAACCAAACGCGACGCCGGAACCGTTTTCCTCCGAAACCGAGAGCGGCGTTTCGTCGGAACCGTCTCCCCAATCGACAAAGGCGAGGTGCGAATCTTCTAAATCGTCGTCGGTAAAGAAAGCGGAAACGGAAACTTCGCCCCCCTCTTTGCCAACGACGTCGGCGCCCGAAACGGTCGGTTCGGAATTTGTCGAATAGACGACAAAACCATAATCTACGAGCCGAACGCGACTTCCGGCGTCGCCGTCGTTATTCGTCCAACGGAAAAGCAGCGTCGCGTCGGTTCCGCTAAGCGCCGCGTCCAACGGAACGGAAACGGTCGCGACGTTCGAAACGCGATCGATTTTAACGTCGACGCCGGTCGTCGCGTTCTCGCCCTCGCTAACGTTAAAAAACGCGTCGCGCCCGGCGTCCCAAACGGGCGTAAGCGCAAAACCGTCCGCGTCGACCAACGCCGCTTCGAAAGCGTCGTTCATCGTCCCGTCGCTCGAAAGGTCGAAACTCAACAGCTCGTAAGAGAAACGGTATTCGACGGCGCCGTCCGGAACGGTCAAAGTTTTTTTCAACGAAGTCGCAAAGGAATCGCCTTCGTAAAGAGTCGCTTTCCCGTCGGCGACCTCGACGCGCCCGGCGTTTTCGCTTGTTCCCCAAGCGTCGAGCGTCCAACTTTGCTCGACGTCGGAAAAGTCGTAAAGACGCGTTTTCAGTTCGCCCTTCTCTTGTTCTACGACGCTAAACGGCGACGCGGCGGCGTTTGACGACGCAAGCGGCGCGTTCGTTACGCCGCTTTCTTCCTTCGTTTCACCGGAGCCTTCGTCGCTTCCCTCGCCGGAATCGGCGTTGTCGAGAACCGCTTTGGACTCCGCGGGTGCGTTCGCGTCCGAGGCAAAATTCGCAAGCGTCGGCGCGTCAAAATTCGCCGACGCCGGAGGCGCTCCTTCCGGCGACGATTCGTTAGTAAAGAGCGAAGCGAGCGACGCGCTTGAACGCTCGCCTTCCGCTCCGGCAGACGCCGCGGTCGGCGAAACGCTCGCGTTTCCGTCAAAAGCGTCAAGTCCGGCGCCGACGAACATAGGGCGCGACGCTCGAACGCCGTTTTCGCGCTCCCCTTCCGAAGAGTCGAACGCCGCGTCTAAAAGCCAAGACGGCGTCTCGGTTTGCGCGCGATTCAACGCTTCGACGTCGCGAAAAATCGGCGGCGCGTTAACGCTCGAACGACTTGCGAAAGAAGAACCCGACGTTTCTCTCGCGCCCAAACCGGACGCGCCGTCGACGGCGGCAAGCGGCGGAACCGTTTGGGCTTTTACGTCCGAAACGTATAGGTCGAGCGATTCGACCGCGCGATCGGCAACGCTCGACGGAGTCTCGACGCCGCCAAACGACGGCAAGAGTCCGCCCCCGGGAAAAAACGGAAGCATCGAGCCGATCGCGTGTCGCTCTTCTAAGGATTCATAGCGAGAAATCCGACTTTTGGGCGCGGAGTCGACGCGTTTCGCCGTTTGATTTTTGCAAGCCGAACGCCAAATACGTTTTTTCATCTCGCTATTCTCCATTTATTTTGTTTACGGAAGGCAGTTGCGCGAACTCGCGTCGTCGACCGTGAAAACGCGTCAAAACGCCGCGTCCTGTAATGATCTTTAAAATTAAGGTTCAAATACCGTCAAATCGCGCCGAAACGGTTGCAATTTAGCGTAATTTTCCCGTTTTACACAAATTTCCCAATTTTTAAGCGTTGGAAGGTTTTAGCAATACGACAAGATATTATTATCGATACAATTCAATTATAATCAAGAAATTCTTCCAGTCAAGTTTAAGGCGCCGGTTGTAATAAAATATCGTATTTTTTTTCTAAGCGGCGCCGCGCTCTTCGTCGTCAGATTTGACGTAATCTTTCTAAGTCGCAAAACCCAACATTTCGTCCTTGTTATCTTTTTATTTACAAAAATCCAGGAACGCGTAGTCGAATCTACAAAAGTTTTTCGTTCTTTTTTTCGATACTAGAAAACAAAGAGGCGTAGGACGCGCTTTTCCGCCGACGTCCGTCCTCAATTTAAGGATTATTAGACAAGCTAACAAGCTCGCGCAAATTAATGCCGGAAGGATATTTGGTATGGACGCCCCGCTTCACCGATATTTCCCTAAACTCGCTTCGTTTTTGTTATTGTTGAGCGCGACAAACGTTTCGGCCTTTGCCCAAACGCCCCTTCCCGCTCAATATGCGCCGGTCGCGACAAGCGCCGTTTCGGTTCCCGTTTCTTCCGTCGCTCCCGCTCCCGTCGCTAAAGAACGCGGCGTTGCCGCTCGCGGCGGTTGGTTCGTCGGCGCGGAATGGTTGGCTTGGGACGTTTCTCAATCGAACCTTTCTTACGCGAAAACGTTGAATCCCGTTTGGTTAACGCCGCAACGCGACGCAAGTCTTGCGCCTTCCGGTAACGGCGTTCGCGGACGCGTCGGTTATTGTTTCGCTAATTCATTCGACGTTTCTTGGAATTACGTCAACTTTAGCGCGGACGACGCCGGAAAATTCGACGCTTCGTCGGCCCCCGATTCCGCGCTCGTCGCGACGCCTAGCGCGTTAGACGTCGCTTCCTCGCGGGTCGCCGCGCAAACGTCCGTCGATTTGGAAACGCACGATTTAGAAATCGGGCGTTGGCTTGCGTTCGATTCGTTGAGCTTTCGTCCGTTCGCCAGTTTACGTTGGATTGAAATCGGCGAAGACTTTAACGTCGATTACGCGTATAGCGATCTGAGCGGCGGCGAAATCGCCAATAAAATATCCAACTCCTTTAAAACCGAAGGATACGGACTTCGCTTAGGCGGCGAAGGCGTTTGGAATCTTTTTGGCGGGGTCAACCTTTTTGGCAAGGGAGCGATCTCCGCGTTGACCGGAAGCCAAACTGTCCGAACGTTGGAAACGGACGGCGTTCAGGGCGCTATTACCGACTATTACGGCAAATCGTCGGAAACGTTCGTCGGCGTCGACGCGCAAGCGGGCGCGGCTTGGAAAATCGGAAACTTTGAATTTAAAGGCGGTTACGAGTTAAATTCTTGGTCCGACGCAGCCGTCGTCGACGGCGTTAAATCGGATTTCAAAACCGACGGTTTCTTCGCCGGCGCTTCGTGGACGCTTTGCTTCTAATATTTCCGAGGCTTTACGTTGTAGCCGTTGCCTGAAAAAACAATCCGTTGTCGAAACACGCCGCGTCGTCTTTCCATCGATGCGACGTGTTTTAAATTTGTCGCAAGTCGTCTTATTTCGAGACGTCGGCCTTCTCGCTTAACCGCTAGACTCCGACAAAGACGACGTTCCGTTCGAAGTTACTTTTTGAAGTGGAGCAAACGCAACGTGAAACCGGGCGACGGCGCGCTCGTCGTCCCGTCGGTTGCTTACCTTGGAGAGCGTAGACGCTAACGGTTAAGTCAAAGAACGATTTTACGAACGTCGAATCGAGAGACAAAACCGAAAAAGCGGCGCCGATAAGCTCTTCATTGACAAACGTTTCCTGTATTTTCGGCCAAACGCCGAAAACGACGATAATCGTATTACAAGGCCCGCAACAAGACGGCGCCGCAGACCATCGGCAACCGTTCTCGGCAACGTAAAGCGCACGTTCAAAAATGTTAAATTGCCGACGCAAACGTTTCCGCGAGCGGTCGGCGACAGCTCTTTAATTTCTGCGCGATGCTCTCGCAAGTCTCATAAACGTACTATATAATTTTGGCAACGCTTGGACAAGGAAATCTGGAAAGCGACAACACGCCGCAGAAGAACAAAACAAAGATTTGCGCTACGTCAAACGCTAAAAAAACAAGGGTTAGCAAAGACTGACAAAACTGCTATTCGACGGATGTTTGGGCGATTCACCGTCGAGTCTTTAGTAAAATCGCTCGATAAACGCTTCTTTGCCTTCCCCATTTTCGCCGCCGTTTCTGTTTCAAGAGCGTTCGCCGGTTTCCGGTTTCGCCGGCATTGGCGAAAAAGCCCGGGTGCGTTCGACTCCCAAAAAAACGCCGGAACTCGAACGGTCGACGCTATTTAAAGCGCGACGTTCGAACTCCGACGCTTTTCAATCGTCGCAAACGCCTTTAAACCGCGCCTTAGCAAAACGCGGTCGTTCGTTTGCGCTTATTCGCTAGACCTCGGAAACCTTCGTAACGCCCGGAGTGCCGATCCAGTAGTTGCCGTTTTCGTCGCGTTTGGCCGGGGATTCGCTGTCGATGCGGAGCGCGTCGATGTTCGGCGCGAGTTCGCGAGTCGAGTTCCAAACTTCTTCCATCGAAACGCGTTGGCCGGTTTCGACGGCGGTGCGACCAAGGATCGCCGTCGCGGTCGCGTCGACGCCGTATTGAATTTCGTTCCACGGTTTGTTGTTGCGAATCGCGTCGAAGAGGCGGACGTGTTCGTCTTGGTACGAGTCGTTCGGGCCCGCTTCCGGCTTCCAAATCGCTTTGCGGGTATGCGGGTTCAGCATTTCCGTCCCTTCGTAGATCGCCGGGTCGCCGACGCCTTCGCCGAGTTGGCTGCAGCCCTTCGTCCCTTGAACGTTCGCTTGGAAGAAGCCCCAGCAGTTCGGGATAGTGCGGGTTTGGAGCATCATCTTGCGACCGTCTTTGAAGGTGTATTCGACGGCGGCGCAGTCGATGAGTTGGTCTTTCGCGCGACGGAGGCTCTTGTCGTGCGGGTCGACGATCCGACCGCCGACGCCGTTCGCGGCGATCGGATAATCTTGCATACACCAGCAGCAGATGTCGATGTTGTGAATCAACGCGTCGACGATGAAACCGCCGCTCGTCCAGTCGAAGCAGAAAATGTTCGCGATTTCGTTTTGGAGCGCGGTGCGATTTTCGCGCCAGTTCAGATTGTGCGGGCCTTGGTAGCGATAAACCCAAGTGTTGAGGACTTCGCCGAGTTTGCCTTCTTGAATCGCTTCAACCGTTTGACGGGTGCGGTCGTAGTGGCGGTTGTTCAGACCGACGCCGACTTGAATCCCCTTTTGTTTCGCGACTTCGTTCGCGGCGAGGATGCGTTTGAGGCCCGGAATGTCGACGCCGAGCGGTTTTTCGGCGAAGACGTTGATTTTTTCCTTTTTATTGACCGCGTATTCGAACGTGATCGGACGGAAGCCTTGCGGGGTCGTCAGAAGGACGACGTCGCCGTCGCGCAACGTGTCGATCGCGGCTTTGTAACCGTCGAGG
>JAFSDX010000142.1 GCA_017436025.1 Thermoguttaceae bacterium | reverse complement strand
TTTGTTTCCTCTTTGTTTCCTCTTTGTTTCCTCTTTGTTTCCTCTTTGTTTCCTCTTTGTTTCCTCTTTGTTTCCTCTTTGTTTCCTCTTTGTTTCCTCTTTGTTTCCTCTTTGTTTCCTCTTTGTTTCCTCTTTGTTTCCTCTTTGTCGCGCCGTTCGAACCGTTCGGTTCTCGCGCTCGGTCGTTCGTCGACGTTTAACGTTCGTTTTATTCTTGCGCCGCGTCGTTTTCCGCGTCGCCGCTCCAATCGGTCGCTTTCGCTTCGCGCAACGCTTCGCTCGCCCAAGCGCGTTCTCCGTAAAGCTCGATCAGCGCGACTCTTATCTTTTCGGCCTCCGCGCGGTTCGTCGGCGCCAGCGCGACGGCGGCGCTCCAACGTTCGGCGATAAAGGCCAAATCTTCCTCGCGCGCTTTTTCGCGTTCTTCGCGAAGTCGTTCGAGTTTTCGGGTCGCGACGCCGACGAACGCTTGCGTTAACGCCGCGTCGTTCTTTTCGTCGTCCGTTTTATCCGCGCTCTTCGCCGCTTTTTCCTCTTGCGCTTCCCAAGCGAAAAGTTCGACGAACGCGGTCAACTTCGCGACGGCTTCGTCCGGTTCGGTCTCCGCGGCGCGCAGGGCGTCGAGATACGCTCGCTCGATCGGGCTCGACGGCGTCTCTCGCCGCTTACGGTAGAGTCGACGTTCCAAGCGCGCCTCGGTCGACTCGATTTCCAAGCGTTCGAGCAGTTCGTTCGCGCTCTCGGAACGCGGGTCGTTCGGGTAAAGCTCGACCATTCGCCGCAAATCGTCCTCCGTTCGGCGCAACGCGGCGGAAAATTCGGCGTCGGGCACGTTCAGCTCGCTCTCGATCCGTTCAAAGAGCCGGTCGGCGGTCGGCGCCTGAAAAACGCGCCAAAGCAAAGCGATCAATCCGGCCAAAACGGCGCACGTCAGCAAAATTTGCGCCGCCCACAGCCCCGCCCGTCTCTCGCTTTTCGACGGCAACGCGTCCAATTCTCCCTCGTCGACCGGAACGAAACGCGACTTTTTATACTTAGCCAACGGCGAAACCTCGACGTCCTCCAAGTCCTCCGAGTCGCCGTCGTCGGTCAATTCGTCCTCCGTCCGCGTCGGAAGCGTCGCCTTATCTTCGAATTCCGCCGCCGTCGCTTCGCTTTCAACGGCGGTCGGCGCGCGAAAATCCGCTTCCGTTTCGCCGTTTCCGGAACCGAACGCGATCGCTCGCCCGTCGCTCACGTCGTCCGTTTTTTCCGCCGTCGTCTCTTCCGTCGCCAACTCGAACTCGCCGTCCGACGGCGCGTCGACGCAAAGGGTCGACGTCGAACCGTTCGCGTCGCGTTTGTCCGCGACGTTCGCCTCCGTCGTTCGTTCGAAAGGCGACGCTTCGTTCGCCTCCGCTCGCTCGTCGCTCAAAGCGCGATACGGGATGTCGGGCGCCGCGTCGTCCAACGTTTCGAACGCTTCCTCGCGCGGATTTTCCGCGTCGTTTTCCTCCGCTTCGTCGTTCGCCGACCGCCCGTCGCCCCCAAAACGACAATTCAAAAACGGATTCCCGTCCTTCATTCCCGAAGCGGTTTTCAAAATGCCTTCGAGTCTTCGCCCGACTAAGCGCGCGTCGCCGGGTCGTTTTTCGGGCGAAATTTGCAACAATTCCCTCAAAAACGCGTCCAAAACGTTCGGCGCTTCCGGGCGCGCGCGCCGAATCGACTCCGGCGTTACCTCGTTGTAACGTCTCAACAACTCCGGCAACGACCGAGCGCGATACGGCGGCTCGCCCGTTAAGAGCGCGTAAAGAAGCGCCCCGAGCGCGTAAAGATCGGCGCGCGGCGTCAACGGCCCCGCCTTCGCCTGCTCCGGCGCCATATACTCGATCGTCCCGACGACTTGGTTCGCTCCGGTCAAGCGCGAACTCCCAAAATATTGAGCGATGCCGTAATCGGTAACCTTCACGCCGCCGCCGTCGAGCAAAAGAATGTTCGCCGGCTTCACGTCGCGGTGAATGACGCCGCGATCGTGCGCGTGCTTCAGAGCGCGACAAACCGAAACGCCGATATACGCGACCTCCTCCCAAGTGAAACGTCGCCCGCGCTTCAAGAGCGTCGCCAAACTCGGCGCGTCGACGTACTCCATCGCGTAATAAAGGACGCCGTCTTCCTGCCCGAAACCGTAAAGTTTTACAATGTTTTCGTGTCGCAACAGTTTTAACGTCGAGATTTCCGCTTCGAAGCGCTCGCGTTCCGACTCCAACGGCGTCAGCAACGTTTTAACGGCGACGGTCTGGCCGGTCTTCTCGTGTCGGGCGCGATAGACGGCGCCCATTCCGCCGCGTCCCAGCAAACGCTCTAAAATAAACGGTCCGAAACGTTCTTGACGGCTCATTGGTTCCCCCGTTTGCGGCGGCGCGTCCGCCTCGTCGCTCGCTCGAAGACGCGGCGAAAAATTCAAGTCCGCCCTCGATAAGCCAAGGAAAAAACGACAAGACGAAAAGCGATAAAGAAAAACAAAGAATTCGACGCGCCGAAGAGCCGACGTTCGCAAACGCCGACGCCCAAGCGTCGGCGCCGGAAGTCGACGTTATTTTTTCGGCGGCGCAAATTTTACTTTGTCGACCATTTTAACAATTTGGCCGTCGGAATTCAAGTACCCCGCGACGGCGGTGATCGCCTGAACGGCGTATCGATAACGCAGCCCCGGATCGCAGTCGAGTTCGACCTCCAAATCGTCGCGAAACTCCGGAATCGCGGCCCCGGAATACGCGTCTTGAAACGCGACGTCGTTTTGATTAATATATCGGTAAACGGCGGAACGCAACGCGTTCATATCGCCGAGCGACGCGTCGCCGAAGCGAATCCCGGAGAGTTCGCCGCGAGAATCGGCCGTCAAGCGAACGACGACCGGCGTCAACTCGTCGAGCGTCGGCGCTTGGTTCGACTGCGCCTCGACCGGCATTCGAATCGCGAAATCCCCCTCGACCTCCGGCGTTTTATAAGTAATGACAAAAAACGCCAACAACAAGAAAACGACGTCGATCATCGACGTCATTTGCAGTTCGACCTTTTCCGATTTCGGCGTTCTTCGGCGCGCGCTCATCGTCCGCTTCCGTTCCTTTCGACCTTTTTCGTTCTCCGTTCGCCGCCGTTCGCCGCGTCGTCGCGACCAACGTTCGAGCGAAACCGGGCGCCGCGTCGAGCGCCCGTCGTTTATTTTATTCGAAACGCTCGCTCGTTTCAAGGCGATTTTCGCGCCGTCGACGCAAAAAGAAGAAAAACGCCGTCAAAAAGCGCGGCGCGTTTCGTCGCGACGCCCGCGCTTTTTCTTCCGTCAACGATTCGGCGCCAAAATGGACGCGACCGACGAACCGACGAAATCGACCGCCGCGACGAACGACGTCGTCGACAAAGTCGACGTTAACGCCGCTTTTTCGCCGACTTGCGCCGCTTGCGCAAAGTTCGCCTTTCTCGCGACGCGCGCCGTTTCTTCCGCTCCGTTTAACGCGTCGATCGCGCCGAAATTTTTCGCCGCCGACGCTCGCCCGACGTCGAAACGTCGCCGAGTCGGCTCGTCGAAGTTTTTAGCGGCGTTGAATCCGCGCGACGACGAATCGTTCCCCAAACCTTCCAAAAAACCGCTCAACGGCTTCGAACGCGCCGGATGTTGCAACTTCCGCACCGCCTTCGCTTCGATCTGACGAACGCGCTCCCGAGTAACGGAGAAAATGCGCCCAACCTCCTCCAACGTGTACGCGTACCCGTCGGCGAGTCCGAAGCGGAGCCGAATAATTTCGCGTTCGCGGAACGAAAGCGCCGACAACGCTTCGTCGAGTCGTTCGCGGAGCGCCGCGCGGTTCATCTCGATCAACGGGTCGTTTTTGCGCGGGTCTTCGAGGAAATCGCCGAAAAAGCTCTCGTCGCTCCCTTCGACCGGACGGTCGAGCGACAACGGCGGACGCGAAATTTGGATCGCCGCGCGAATTTCGGACTGCGACAACCCGGAGAGTTTCGCGATTTCTTGCGGCGTCGGCGCGACGCGAGTTTGGCGCGTCAGCTCCCGCGACGCTTTGCGCACCGCCTTCAACGTTTCGAGCAAATGGTTCGGAATCCGAATCGCGCGGCACTGTTCCGCGATCGCTTTCGAGATCGCTTGGCGAATCCACCAAGTCGCGTAAGTCGAGAATTTGAAGCCGCGTTTGTGTTCGAATTTGTCGACGGCGCGCATCAACCCGGTGTTCCCCTCTTGAATCAAGTCGAGGAAGCTCAGCCCGCGGTTGCGGTAACGCTTCGCGATGCTGACGACGAGGCGCAGGTTGCCCGCCGAAAAAGCGCGTTTCGCCGACTCAAAATCGCGCCGTTTTTGCGCGACGAACGCCAATTTTCGGTCGAGCGTCGCGAGCGTTTCGTTCGCGGCGAGGCGTTGATTCCGCAAAAACCGAACGCAACGCCGATATTCGGAACGCAATTCTTCGTATTCCGCGCTTTTTTCAAAAGAGAAACGACGCGCGGCCCCGGTCGCTCCGCGCCAAACGGGCGCCGAAAGGTTCGCGACGCTTGGTTCCGAATACGAAACGCTTTCTCGCGAAAGAGAAATTTCGAACGGTTCGTCGCCGTCGTTCGCGGTCGTTTTTGGGCTCGTCTTTTGCCAATTCGCCGCTTTTTCCGCGTCGTCGTTCCTCGCGTCGTCGAGTCGAGCCAAGCGTTCGCGCAGTTCTTTCGCCCGTTCGTATCGTTCGCGAATTTTTTCGTTGCGACGCGTCAATTTATCGAGAAACGGCGCGAACGACTGCGTTCGGAGATCGAGTTCGTTCAACAACCGAAACGCCCGACGGCGCCGTCGAGCCAACGCCCGGCGACGTTCGGAACGCTCTTCCGGCGTCAACGTTCCGGACTGCAACGCCAAAAAGTCTTCGCGATTTTTCGCCAAGACGCCGCGCAAGGTCGCGAGCGCGGGGCCGAGAAGCGCGTGAAACCGCTTTTTCGCGCTCAAATCGGCGACCGAAACGTCGATCGTTCGATCGAGTCGAGCGCGACCGCGTTGAATTTTCGTCAACAATTCGACGGCGTCGCGAACGACCCAATCCATCTTCAAGACGGCGCGCCGAAACGCTCGACGCGTCGTTTCGATTTCGCGAGCCGCGCGGCGCTCTTCGTCGCGAGTCAACATCGGAATATCGCCCATCTGCACCAAGTAGATGCGAATCGGGTCGTCGAACGCGTCGGCGATGGAAGACGCGTCGGTTTCGTCGACGTTTTCCGCGTCGAAAACGTCGTAATCGGCGTCGTAATCGTCGCGATCGTCAAAAAGCTCGTCCGCCGAGGCGCCGCGTTCGTCCGCGTAAGAAAAATCGTCCAAAAACAACGCGTCGCCGGCAAAGGCGTCCGAGTCAATGAAAGACGGGTCCAAACCTTCTTTATCGAAGTCGTCAAAACCGCGTTTCATATAAAAGTTACTCCTGTTCGTCGGGCGCCGCGTCGTCATTTTTCGTCGCCGTCGCGACGAGCGTTCGTTCGGCGGAACGAGCGCGGCGAAACGAAAAAGCGGGAGAAAAAAAGCTCCCGTCGTTATTATGCAAAAAGGCGTTGGCGCGCAAGACGCTAAAAAAATCGTCAAAATCAACAAATTTCAACGTCGTTAAGTAAAAACGTCGCGGAGAACTCCTTTTCTTTCCCCTAATATCGGCGTTTCCGCGCTTTTGCTCGACGACTTTAACCTCGTCGACGCCAAGACTTGAGAATCGCGCGCCGATTTAACGTCTTTATTCGCGACAATCGTTATATTCGGAGTCGGGTTTCTTTACCGTCGCTTTCCGCCTCGAACCGTCAAAATTTCCGCGCTTTCTTTATTTTGCGCAATTTAGCCAACTTATCGTTATTCTAAAACCTTTTTTCATTTACGCAACGAACCTCAAGTGAAAACGCGACGAAAAATTTTTCTAAAAAGATTGCCTAATAACTTTTTTCGTCAAAAACGTTTTTTTTGGAACTTCAGCTTAACGCGTCGCCGCGTCGAAGCCCCCGTTTTCTCGCTCGGCGCCGAGAAAAAACGAACGGCGCGCCTTAAAATTCCGCCTCGCCCTAGCGCAAATCGAAAAATTAAGTAAAATAGTAAAAATAGGCGAAACCCGCGAACCGCTCGCGCTCCTTTTCGACGCGAACGCCCGCCCGACGCTTCGACGTTTTCATTTTGTCGAAGCCGCGTCGCAACGGAGACCGCTCTTAACCTTCAAAGCGGCGCCCGCCCGTTAAATTCGTTTTTTTTCTCCTAATTTAAATCAATGTTAACGCAAAAAGGAACGTCCAATGCCAAAACTTGACGTCGTAACGATCGACGGGCCGGCCGGAGCGGGAAAAAGCGTCGCGACGCGGCGGCTCGCGGAGCGGTTGGGAATCGAATACCTCAACACCGGCGCGATGTATCGAGCGATCGCGCTTTGCGCTTTGCGGGAAAACGTCGACCTAACCGACGCCGACGCGTTGACGAAAATCGCTCGCGAACGCCGTTTGGAATCGAGAAACGGTCGCGTTTTTCTCGACGACGAAGACGTTTCGGACGCGGTGCGGACGCCGGAGGTTTCGCAGTCGGTCAAATACCCGGCGGGCGCGCCGTCGGTGCGAGCGATTTTGGTCGAGAAGCAGCGGGAAATCGGTCTTTCGCGCCCGGTCGCGACGGAGGGGCGCGACCAAGGAACGGTCGTTTTTCCGGACGCGCTTTGCAAATTTTACTTGACCGCCTCTCCGGAAGAACGGGCGCGGCGGCGGTTCGGCGAACACGAGCGACGCGGCGAAACGGTCGACTTCGACGAACTCCTTCGCCAAATCGTCGAACGCGACCGGCAAGATTCGGAACGGGAAATCGGCCCGCTCAAACGTCCGGACGACGCCGTCTTAATCGACAGCGACGGGAAGACCGTCGAGGACGTCGTCGCCGAAATGGAGCGAATCGTTCGAGAAAAACGCCGCGACGCCGGACGCTAAAACGTCAAACGCCGCCGCAACATTTCGCTCTCTCCCCTATTTTAACGCAATCAACCCAAAAACGCGCTCCCCGAATTCGAGAAGCGCGTTTTTTAACGTCTCATTATTAACGCTCGTTAACGTCTTTTTTAGCAAGAGCGTCCGTTTTCGCGCCGATCATTGATAAACGCGAACGTAATCGATCAGGTAGTCGGTCGGGCAAACGTCGTCCGCGATCTCGCCCCCCCAAGCGCCGCCGATCGCGGTGTTGATCAAGAGGTAATGCGGTTTGTCGAACGGCCAAACGTCCGTTTTCCCTTCCTCTTCGGAGCGCAAAAATTCGAGAACGACCGTTTCGTCGACCAAAATCGTCAACTTGTCTTCCGTCCATTCGAGCGCGTAAACGCAGAAGCGGCCCTCCGGATTCCCCGGCTCGACGTTGTTCCCCTTGCTGACGTTCTTCCAAGGCTCGGCGCCGCGACGACGCATATGAATCGTCCCGTAAACGCGCCCCGGCTCCTTGCCGACGTACTCCATAATGTCGATTTCGCCGCAACGGGGCCAACCGATCTCGCGAATGTTCGTCCCCATCATCCAGATCGCCGGCCAAATCCCCTTCCCTTTCGGGAGGCGCGCCCGCACCTCGACGCGACCGTAAAGCCAACCCGCCTTGCCGAGCGTATTAATGCTGCCGGACGTATATTCGGCTTCCTCGCGCCCCTTCGAAGCCGGTTTCCCGGCGATCGGAAACTTTTCTTTCAGCGTCCGAATCGTCAGCGCGCCGTCCTTTTGGAAGACGTTTTCGACGCGGTCGGTGTAATATTGCGCTTCGTTGTTGCGGATGTAACCGATCTCGTACCCCCATTTTTCCGGGTCGGGGGCGCCTTCGCCGTCGAATTCGTCGTTCCAAACGAGTTTCAACTCGCGACCGTCCGACGTTTTCGTCGTTTGCGGAACGTTTTTCGAATCGACGACGCGGGTCGACGCGTCGGCGGCGGTTTTATCGGGAGAGTCGGCGGCGACGGCGACCGAACCGGAACCGGCGGTCGCGGCCAACGTCGAGAACGAAACGGCCAAAGCCGCGAAAAGGGGCGAAAGCCCGGCGACGCGTTTCATCGAAAGTCCTCCTTCGCGCCGACGCTCGACCGTTTGCCCGCGCCTTTCCGCAAACGCCGCGACATTCGAAGACGTTTAAAAACGTTCGAAGACGTTCGTCCAACGTTTGCGCGAAAAGCCGGAAAACGCCGCGCCGCCGCGACAAAAATCGTTAAAGGCAATAAAAATCGAGTCGACGCGTCTCGTCGTTCGGTCGCGCCGCTCGGTCGTCTCGTTTTATTCGTTCGTTTCGGGCGTTTTCGCTTCCGACTCGGCGTTTTGCGAAGTTTCGGCGCTTTCCGGCGACTTTTCCGTTTCCGACGGCGCGGCGCTTTCCGGCGACTTTTCCGTTTCCGACGGCGCGGCGTTTTCCGGCGACTTTTCCGTTTCCGACGGCGCGGCGCTTTCCGGCGACTTTTCCGCGTCGGCGTTTTCTTCGTTCTTCTCCGGCGCGATAATGTTTCGCAACTCGACCGCCGCGGCGCGTTTCGGGAAGTTCCCCTTTTGCCGCAGCGCCAAGTCGAGCAACGTCAACGCTAAACTCTTGTCTTCCCGAACGTTCGCGATCTCGGCGAGATAATAGGCGACCGTCGCCGAAAATTCGCCGGAGTCGAGCATCGGGCCGAAAATCGCGTCCGCTTCGCGAGCGGCGCCGGAAAGAAAGAGCGTCCAAGCGTATGTCGCGGCGGCGTCTTGCGAATCCGGGTAAGCTCGGTAATTTTTAGCGGCGATCGCGCGGGCTTGCGCCAATTTTTCCTTATTCCGTTGGTCGAGAAGCGCGAGCGCGAGCCCGTTCGACGCTTCGAAGCTCGTTCCGTCGATAAAGGTCGCCCGACGAAACGCGTCTTCGGCGACCGCGTACCCGCCTGCGTAAAGCGCGACCCAACCGCGCAACGTCCAACCGTCGAAATCGTTTTTTCCCTCCGCTTCGAGTTCGCCGACGAGCGCCGCCGCTTCGTCGAGTTTGTTCCAACGCAAGTAAAGCCGCGCGAGTTGCGCTCGTTCGCGGCGCGACGCGGTTTCGATCAACGCGCTTTGCCCTTGAAGGCGCTCGAACGCTTCGTCGAGCCGGTCTTCGGCGTCGAGCGTCGTCGCGACTTGCAACCAACCGGGCCAAAGGCGTTCGTCGAGTTCCGCCGCTTGGTCGAACGCCTTTTCCGCGTCGTCGAGCAAGTTCCGTTTGACCGCCAAATACCCGAGATTCCAACGCGCTTGAACGTTTTTCGGGTTCGCGTCGACGACCTTTTGCGTCAACTCGGCGGCCTCGTCGTACCGTCCGCGACGTTCGGCGAGGAGCGCGCGAACGTTCAACGCCTCTTCGCTGAGATAAGCGATTCGCGTCGACTCCGGAAAACGGGCCGCGTACTCGACGTTCAACTCGTCGGCCCGGTCGAGAAGGAGTCGCGCTTCCAAATACCGCCCTTCGCGAACGTCGATCCCGGCCAGTTGGAGGAACGCTTCCGGGTCGCCGGGATAATCTTCCGCCGTTTTCTCCAACTCGCGCCGCATTTCGAGAAAACGTTCGTTATTCGAATAAAGCAACGCCAACATAACGCCCGGCGGGTCGGAGTCCGGGTTCGCGTCGTAAAGTTCCTTCATCAAACGATAAGCGAGTTCGACGTTCCCCGCCAAATACGCGTCGACCGCCGCTTCCGCTTCCGGCGGCGCCGTCGTTTCGCCAACTTGCGCCGTTTGCGCGTCTTCCGCGTCTTCCGCAACTTGCGCGTTTTCGGTTTCTTGCGCGACCTCCGCCGTTTGCGCTTCTTCCGCTTCTTGCGCGAACAGTTCGGAAATCGACGCCGGAACTCCGATCAGCGCCGCCGTCAACGCGACGACCGCCGCGCGCCGTTTGTTTTTCGTCCAACCGTTTTCGCCGCTCGTCCTTGCCTTCATCGCCGCGCCTTTTTCGCCTTTCTTTTTATATTGCGTCGCCTTTTTTCTTACTTGCCGACGTTATTTTACCCGATTCGACGCGGCGTTTCAACCGTTCGCGCCGCTTTTTCGCCGACTTTTCCCGAAACCGCCGCCGTCCTGTCGTTAACGTCCCGCCGCGAAACGCCGCTCGGCGTCGCGCCGCAACGTTTCCGCTTCGTCGCGTCGTCCGATTTTTTCGAGCGCCGACGCCGCCCGCGCCGTCGCCCGTTCCGCGAGGTTGCGGTTCGCCGACGAAAGGAGCGCGACCCGCAAAAAGCCGTCCGCCGCCGCGTCGTCCCGACCAAGCGACTCGTTCCCGATCGCGACGACGAACGCCGGGCCCAACCGGAGTTCGAGCGGCAAAAGCGCAACCGTCTCCGCCCAACGGTCGACCGTTTCCGCCGTCGGATTCGTCAATATTTCGAGCCGCCAACGCTGCGCCGCCGCGAGCAGCGCGACCGTTCGGCAAGTTCGAACGGCGTCGGCGTCGGAGCGCGCGTCTTCCGGCGGTTCGCAAACGGCCAAATCGCGCAACGCTTCGACCGCGTCCTTTTTATACCGCGCCGAATCGAGCAAAATCGACGCCGCCAAGAGCCGCCCGAGCGGATTCGCGACGCCGCTCGGATTCTTCGTCGCCGGAAGCCAACGCGCCGCCTCGTCCTCCGCGAGGCGCCGCGCGTCCGGAGATTCGCCCGCTCCGAACGCCGCGCGGGGCGCCCAACGGAGCGGAATCGACGGCAAAAAAGCGGAATATGGGTCGAGTCGGCAAATTAGGAAGAATTGCGCCGCCGCGTCGTCCTCCCGACCGAGCGCGACGAGCGCGTCGACGACTTTCGCCGTCGCCCATTCCTTCGCCCAACGCCGCTCGTCCGTTTTGCGCGCCGCCTGCAGAAGCGCGATCGCTCGCCGGAACTCCGCCGGGTCGCCAAGTTTGCGCCCGAGTTCGAACGCCTCGACGCCCCGCGCGAACTCGGCGCCGACGCTCGCTTCGAGCCGGTCGATCTCGTCGAGCGGAACCGTTCGCGTCGCGCCGTCGGTCGTCTTGAACGTCAAGCCGCCGTTCCCGGAAATCCGCGCGACCGTTCCGGAAAGCGTTTCGCCGCTCTTCAACCGCAAAACGTCGACTCGATTCGCGCCGCTTGCGACCGGTTCGAGCGCGACGCGGTTTCCGCCGCTTGCCGAACTTGCCGAACTTGCGTCGTTTGCCGATTCGCCCCCGACGCCGCCGCTTCCGGAACTTGCCGAGTTTGCCCGAACGCCGCCGTTTGCGGAACTCGCCGAGTTTGCCCGAACGCCGCCGTTTGCGGAACTTGCCGAGTCAACGCGTTTCGCCGCTTCTTGCGCGGCGCGAGCCGCGAACGGATTCAGCGCCGCGCCGCCGGGCGGGAGCGTTTGCGCGAACGCGCCGTTTCCCCAACCGCTCCAACCGACCGCAAGAAAGAAAATCGCCGCGATTCGGCGAAAACGGCGCGGGAGAAAACTTCGAGACGTCCAATCCATCGGAACCTCGTTTCGTCGAGAAAAAGAAGAGGAAATAAGGAAACAACGACGCCGAGCGCCGCAAAATTTGCGCAAACCGCCGATTTTAACGTTCGCCGGCCGGTTCGCGGAGCGTTTTTCAACCTTCGCCGCCCGGTTCGCGGAGCGTTTTTCAACCTTCGCCGGCCGGTTCGCGGAGCGTTTTTCAACGTTCGCCGCTCGGTTCGCGGAGCGTTTTTCAACGTTCGCCGCTCGGTTCGCGGAGCGTTTTTCAACGTTCGCCGCCCGGTTCGCGGAGCGTTTTTCAACGTTCGCCGCTCGGTTCGACGTTCGCCGCCGCGTCCGTTCGCAACCGCGCCGCGACTCGCGCCGGGCAACCGTCGCTTCGTTCGATCAACAGCGGAAAAACGACCGTTTCAAACGTCTTCGCCGCGTCGAACTCGACGCGCGCCCCCGGTTCGCTCGGCGGCGAGAACGCGGGCAAACGCTCCAACGAAACGAGCCCCTCCAAGAGCAAAATCGGCGGGCGACGTCCCAACAAAATCCGATGACACTCCGCGTCGGCGCAAAATTCCGCTTCGTCGAGCGGCGCGTCCGGCGCGTCGTCGGCGGCGGCGCAAGATTCGCCCGTTTCCTTTTCCGCCGGAAACTTCGTTTCAAGCGGAAAAAACGGCGGCTCCGTCGGGAACGCGTCCGGCAAAAATTCCGGGTCGAACGAACGAACTCGCTCGGCGACGGAAGCGTCCGAAGCCGACGGCGAAACGTCCGCGCCGGTCGAACCGTCGGTCGGGAACGCGACCAACGACGGCGTTTCGAGTCCGAGAATCCGGAGTTTCGGGAAGTCGGCCAACCAGTCGGCGGTCTCCGGCGTCAACGACGGAAACGCGTTGTAAAAATCGGCGCGACCGAACCGCTCCGCCCAACCGACGCGCAAAAAAACGAACGGAACCGCGTCGAAAATCGGCTCGAACGGCTCCAAATCGGACGGCTCGATCAATACCGGACGCCCGACGCTCCGCGGCGCCGCGAAACGCTCCGAGTCGACGCCGACCGTCGAGCGCAGGTCGAGAACCGCCGCGTCGCCGACGAAAAAATCGACCGGAAACGAGTCGAGCGTCTCGCCGTCGACGAAGTAATGAAACGGCGCGTCCAAATGCGTCCCGGTATGCGACCCGAACGCCCAACGCGTTCCGCGAAAACCGTCCGTCGAGTGTTCGGCGAACGGGCGCGCTTGGAACAACGGATCGCCGGGATAAACCGGAATCCCTTCGCGAAGCGGGCACGTCAAGTCGACCCAACGGCTCGGCGTTCGCACCGGCGTTCTCGCTTCCGCTTTCTCCATTTTTGCCGCGCCTCGCCGCTTCGCCAATCTTCCCGCCTTGCGCAATCCACCCCAATCGCCCAACTTACCGATTTTACCTCGTTGCGATGAAACGTCGCTTAGTCGACGAGAAGTTCGGCAAGATAGCGAATTTGGAGCGACTTCAACTCGGGATCGCGCCGCATCATACCGCCGAAGTGCATCGCGCAACTCAAGTCGGTCGTCGCAATGCAACGAACGCCTTCGCGGTAAACTTTGCGGATATTTTCGATTTTCTTGTTCCCCATCGCCAACGACGTGCCCGGCATTTTGACGCTGAACGTCCCGCCGAACCCGCAACACTCTTCGACGTTCGGAATCGCGACGTATTCCAAGTCGCGAATGTTGTCGATCAGCGTTTGCGCCGCCCGAGCGATTCCGAGTTCGCGGCGACCGTGACACCCGATATGCATCGCGACTTTTTGCGGGAAACGCGCGCCGAAGTCGGTCTTTTTCAGGACGTCGACGAGGAATTCCGACAACTCGAAAACGCGAGCGCCGACCGCGACCGCCGGGGAAGCGGGGTCGGCCTCCTTAAAGAAGACGCGGCACATCGCGGCGCAGGCCGACGACGGCGTTACAATCCAGCGGTATTTTTCGAAAACGCGCCCAAATTGCGCCATCACCTTGCGAGCGTCGTCCCAATAACCGGAGTTGAACGCCGCTTGCCCGCAACACGTTTGATCTTCCGGGTAAACGATCGGAATATTCAGTTTCTCCAAGATTTTGACGGTCGCGACGCCCGCTTCCGGGAAAAATTGGTCGACGAAACAAGGAATGAAGAGCGCGACCTCTTCGCCCTTATATTCCGGATAATCCCAAGTCGGGACGGCGCGTTCCAGCGCTTCGATCATCTTTCTTCTCCTTGCTTCCTCGTTATTTTTATCCCAATATACTTAAATTAATCGTCGACGCGTTTCCGCTCCGCCGCCGACGCGTTCAAACGTCGACGGCGAAAAGGAAAGGACGCGTTATTTGCCCGCCGTCGCGGCGATTTCCTTGTCGGCGACGTCGGTTCGATACCAAGAGCCTTTCCAAGAGATTTTCGAAACGGCTTCGTAAGCCTTGCGTTTCGCTTCGGCGACGGTGTTTCCGAGCGCGACGACGTCGAGAACGCGCCCGCCGTTCGTCAACACTTCGCCGTTTTCGCCGAGTTTCGTTCCGGCGTGAAAGACTTTGACGTCCGGGAGTTTCGCCGCTTCTTCGAGCCCGGAAATCTTATGTCCTTTGACATAGGAACCCGGATAGCCTTCGCTCGCCATCACGACGCAGACGGCGGCGCGCGTTTCCCATTCGAGCGGCTCGAGGGTCGCCAAACGTTCGTCGATCGTCGCTTGCATCACGTCGACCAAGTCGGTCTTCAAGCGGAACATCAGCGGTTGGCATTCCGGGTCGCCGAAACGAGCGTTGTATTCGAGGACGCGCGGGCCCTGCGGCGTCATCATCAATCCGGCGTAAAGAACGCCCTTAAACGGCGTTTCCATTCGGTTTAAGGTGAAGACGGTCGGCGCCAACACCTTTTCGTTAATCCAAAGCAGCTTGCGGTCGTCGACGAGCGACGCGGGGCAGTACGCGCCCATTCCGCCGGTGTTCGGGCCCTTGTCGCCGTCGTAAGCGGCTTTATGGTCTTGCGCCGGTTGGAGCGTAACGATCGTATGCCCGTCGGTGATCGCCAAGACGCTCGCCTCTTGCCCGGTTAAGCGTTCTTCGATCAGAAAACGCGCGCCGGCGTCGCCAAATTCGCGGTCTTCGGCGATTCGCTTGACCGCGTCGAGCGCTTCCTCTTTATTGTCGCAAACGACGACGCCCTTGCCGGCGGCGAGCCCGTCCGCTTTGACGACGAACTGCGATTCGCGCCCGGAGTAAATGAAGTTCGTCGCGTCGCGAACGTTGTCGAACGTTTGGCTGCGCGCCGTCGGAACGAGCGCTTTGTTCAAGACTTCCTTGCAGAAGACCTTGCTTCCTTCGAGACGCGCCGCTTTTTGGTTCGGCCCGAACGCCTTCAAACCTTCCGCTTCGAACGCGTCGACCAAACCGGCGGAAAGGGGCGCCTCCGGCCCGACGACCGTAAACGCGACCTTCTTTTCCTTCGCGAACGCGATCAGGGCCGGGAAATCTTTTTCGCCGATCGCGACGTTTTCCGTCTTCGCTTCCGTCGCCGTTCCGGCGTTCCCCGGCGCGACGTAGACTTTGCCGACTTTCGGACTTTGCGCTAATTTCCAAGCCAACGCGTGTTCGCGTCCGCCGCTTCCGACGACCAAAATTTCCATTCTCGTTTCCTTAATCGTTAAGTATCGTTACTCGAGCGACGCGCTTAATTGCTTCGGCGTTTTAAAGGCTCGCGAATCGTCTTTTTCCGACTTACCGCGCGTCTTACGGGTCAATTATAATCGCTTTTCGTCCGTTTGAAAACGGGCCGCGCCCGAAAAAAATCGAGTTTTGCGCTCTTTTTTCCGTCGTTTTCTTCCGCCGAGCGTCAACCGCGGTTAAAAAACGCCGAAATCTCCGGCCAAAACGACCAAATAATCGTAAACGGCCCGAAAACAAAGAGCCAATAGGCAAAATAGTGAAGTTTTCCGGCTTTGAGCCAACGCATCAGGTAAATCAACGCGACCAACCCGACGCCGAAACTGACCGCCGCGCCCAACAAATAAAGGGACAAAAGCGGATCGCTCTGCAAGTCGAACGGCTTTCCGGTCGCTTTGTAGTCGCCGATCATATCGATAATTTCGAGGAGCGCGCCGCCGGCGATGACCGGAATCGACAGCAGGAACGAGTACGTCGCCGCCGTTTCGCGGGAAAGTTTGCGCAGAACGCCCGCCGCGATCGTCGAACCGCTCCGCGAAATCCCGGGCAAGACCGCGCAACCTTGGATGAAACCGATGAAAAACGCGTCGAACCAAGAGGTTTGCTCGAGCGTTTTGCCGTCGGTGAACGCGTTCGCTTCGCCCTCGTCCTCCGCGCTCAAACGTTCCGCTTTCTCTAAGTATTCGTCTTGCGCCGTTTTTTTCTTCCCGCGCACCAACGTCAACAACAGAATCCCGGTAATAATAAAGCAGAAACCGGCGACTTTCGGACTGTCCAAAAGCGGATCGGCGAACTTTTTCATCGCCAAGCCGATCGCGACGGTCGGAATCGTCCCGACGACGATCAGCCCCAACGTGCGCGGCGTTTTGCAAAACGCTTCGTAAATTTGCCGCCAAAAATAAATCAACACCGCGCCCAACGTTCCGGCGTGAAG
Source organism: Thermoguttaceae bacterium (assembly GCA_017436025.1). Lineage (GTDB taxonomy): Bacteria > Planctomycetota > Planctomycetia > Pirellulales > Thermoguttaceae > RUG369. The sequence goes on along the minus strand of JAFSDX010000142.1, from coordinate 10,323 downwards.
CAAAATATTCAACGTGAACATTTTCTCTTCGTCGAGAACCGCCGAATCTTCGAACAAGAAGTTCCCCAAAACCGTCAAGTGCCCGGAAGAACTGATCGGAAGAAACTCGCCGATCCCCTGCACGACCGCTAAAAATAGAATTTTAATCGCGTCCCAATCCATATGCGCTCACTCCTTCGACGTCGTCTCGTCGCCCTTTTGCCCTAAACGTTCGCGCTCGCCGACGTTCTCCCTTCAAGCGAGCAAACGCCGACGCCTTCTAATAGAATCGACCAACCGCGACGCCGAACTTGCGCCGTTTTCGCCAACTTTTTCTCTTGCCGCGCGGCGCCGCCTCTTTCGGTCGTTCGAGTAAAAAACCCGTTTCCGCTTAAAAACGGAAACGGGTTCTCAATTACGTTCGACGCTTAGCGCGCCGACGTCTCGCGTCAGTTGCCCTTCGGCGCGCGTTGGCGGAAGAAGTAGTCGCTCGTTTTCCCTTCCGAAACCGGCGCGGGTTCGGCGCCCGGAACAAACGTCGGCGCGACAATCCCCGGAGAAGTCGGAGCCGGTTCTTCGGTTCGAGTGTAAATCGGCGCGACCGGCGAATCGGAAACGGTCGTCGCGGGAACGCCGTTGTCAAGCGTCGAGACGCCGCCCTCTTCCTTGAAGCGCGTAACTTGCGCCGGTTTCTTGTATCCGACGCGAACGAGGAAATCGCTCAGCGTCATCGTGCGAACGCCGTTTTTCGCCGCCGAGTCGAGGAAGTTTTCGCGCGTTTGCAGGATTTGATCTTTCGTCGCTTGGTCGAGCGAAGCGTCTTTCTTCAAGACGTCGACGATTTCGGCTTCCGAAACGACGAGGCGGTAAACGCCGGAGTCGATCGAACCGACTTCTTTGCCGTTCGCATCGAGGTACGCCGCGACTTCGCCGCCGGCCAGTTGGATCAACGCGATAATTTCGTCGAGATCCGAACGGTCGTCGCCGTTAATATCGAGATTATAGTCGAGCGCGTAACGGATCGATTCGCCCGGACGCCAAAGCGGCGTGTAGACGAGGTCGCCGGGCATAATCGGAGACGACATTTCGTCTTCGAGGATGCGCGCTTCGCACTCGTGCGGCCCGATCGCGGCGACGACTTGGACGCTTCCCTTCGCCTTTGCGCCGCCGACGTCGATCGCGTCGGACGGGAAGACGTTGAAGGTCGTCAACGGACGAACGCCGTCGTCGGTTCCGACGTTCAAACGAACGACTTTGTTCGCTTGGTCGGCGTAAATAACTTCCGCGTCGGCGCGTTCGAACTCGGCGTTCGAGAGTTGGTCGATGCGTTTCGCCAAATCGGCGTTGATTTCGGCGATTTTCGTCGCGGATTCTTTGTAGTCGGCCGTTTCTTGCTTCGCGGTTTCGATCGCCGTATGCGCTTGCGTTTTCACGGCGGCGACTTCTTGCGTTTGCTTATTAAATTTCGCGGTCAATTCGTCGTAGCTGGCTTTGGCGGCGGCGAGATTGTCGTCGAAACTTTTTTGCATATCGCCGACGGTTTTGTCAAATTGAGCTTTTTGATCGCTCTTAGCTTTTTGCTCGGCGGCCAAATCGGCTTGCGCTTTAGCGACGGCTTCTTGCGCGGTCTTGAGTTCTTCGTTTTTTTGTTTGAGGTTGGCGGCGAGTTGCGCGACGGCGTCTTCGTAGGTCTTCGCGGCGCCGGTCGCGGCGTCCATTTCCGCGACGCGCTCTTTCATTTTGGCGGCGAGCGCGGCGAGATCGGCGGCGCCGTCCCCCAACCCGGCGAAACCGGCGGCGTCTTTCGTCGCTTTAAAACCGGCGGCCCAATTAGAGTTTTCGCTCTTCAGATTATCGCGTTCCGACACGGCGGCCGCGAGTTCCATTTCTTTCTCCGACAACCCTTTAAAACCGAAATAGGTCGTTACGCCCAGTATCAACGTCAAGACGATGAATACGATGAGGGTAATGACGACGCCCTGCTGATTTCGCATATGTTAGGCCTTTCCTTCCGCGGCTGCAAGCCGGAATAACGAACGCTCCCGACGACGTCTCGCGACGCCGGCGCGACGGCGCGTCGGCGCTTGAACGGTCGCCCAGCCGTCGAAAATTTTTTCTTTCTTGCTCGTCCGTCTTCGCGCGCATCGTCGTTTTAGGAGCGCGTCGACGTTTCGAGGGCGCAAGCGCGCCTATTATCGATTTTAAATAAATCGCCCGTCGGCGTCAACGATATTCTCTCAAAATCGGAAATTTGTCGAAAAATATTCCGACTTTTTTCGCGTCAATTCGCATATTCGGAATATTGCGAACGACCGACGCCGCCGTCGACCGCGACGCTCAAAACGGCGCCGCGCCGTCGCCGTCGTTCGCTCCGCTCGACTTTGCCGGTTTCATCGACTTTTCCGGCGTCGCGTCGGTCGCTTTTTCGGACGTTTTCGCCGTTTTCAAAATAGCGCGAATCTTTTCGAGCCGCCGTCCGATTTCCTTCTCCGCGCCGCGGTCGGTCGGACGGTAATACTCCCGTTCGACGCCCAAATAATCTTGCGCGGCGACCGCGCCCGGAGCGTCGTGCGCGTATTGATAACCGACGTGTCCCAGCTCTTTCGCGCCCCGGAAATGCGCGTCGCGAAGCGCTTTCGGAACGGGCAAAATCCGCCCGGAGCGAACGTCGTCGATCGCTTCGAAGATCGCCGTCGTCGCCGCGTTCGATTTCGGCGCGCAAGCCAAATAAGCGACCGTTTGCGCCAAATTCAGTTTGCACTCCGGGAGCCCGACCATCTCGCAGGCGGTCGCGGTCGCGACGGCCAACGGAAGCGCGCTCGGGTCGGCGTTTCCGACGTCTTCGCTCGCTAAAATAACGAGTCGGCGCGCCAAAAAGCGGACGTCTTCGCCCCCTTCGAGCATCTTCGCGAGCCAATAGATCGCGGCGTCGGGGTCGCTTCCTCGGATACTCTTAATAAGCGCGCTGATCGCGTCGTAATGCGAGTCGCCGTCGCGGTCGTAAGCGACCGTCCGCCGCTGAACCGACTCCGCCGCCAGTTCTTTAGTAAAGACGATAGGCTCGGTCGGAATCGGCGGCGCGTCGAACGGCGCGTTCGGGTCGGCTTCCCCGAGCGACGAAAGAACCGCGACTTCGAGCGCCGAAAGAGCCCGGCGAGCGTCGCCGTCGCAGATTGCCGCGACGTAATCGAGCGCGTCTTCCCGCAACTCGATCGGATAGGCGCCGAGGCCCCGTTCGCGGTCGGTCGCGGCGCGGCGCAGGAGCGTCTTGACGTTCTCCTCCGAAAGGGGCTCGAACTGGAAAACGCGACTCCGGCTCAAAAGCGCGTTGTTGACGGTAAAAAACGGGTTCTCCGTCGTCGCCCCGATCAGCGCGACGACGCCCTGTTCGACCTCCGGGAGGAGAACGTCTTGTTGCGCTTTGTTGAAGCGGTGAATTTCGTCGATGAAGAGAATCGTTCGCGTCGCGGAGACCGACAGCCGTTCGCGGGCTTGAATCAGCGTTTCGCGCAACTGCTTAACGCCGTCCGAAACCGCGCTCAACTGTCGGAAAACGCAGCGGCTTTCCTTCGCCAAGAGGTAAGCGAGCGTCGTTTTGCCGACGCCGGGCGGGCCGTAAAAAATCGCGGAGCCGAGTCGGTCGGCTTTCAAGAGGCGGCGCAACAGCTTCCCTTCGCCGAGAAAACTCTCTTGCCCGACGAACTCCGACAACCGACGCGGCCGCATTCGCGCGGCCAACGGGAGCGCTCGCATTCGGTTTTCGCGCTCCGACGATTCGAACAACGACGACAAACGTTCCTCCCGCTTCCGCTCGACGGCGACAGCGCCGTCGCTAAAAACCTTTTCCGATTCGAGTATCGACAAACGTCGATTCAAAACAAACGCCGCGCCGCTTTCCCTTTTCGGCGACGCGGCGCGGTTTCCGTTTTTCGACGTCGTTAACGTTTCGCGGCGCCGTTTTTGACGCCGTTTTAAACTTTCGTGTTAAAAACGTAATTTCTCGCGAACGTTCGGAACGTCGGAGTCGAGCTTTCGCAAGAGTTCGAGGTCTTCCTTCGACCAAGATTTCGGAAGCGAAACGGCGCACTCGACGTAAAGATCGCCCGGTTTTTCGCCGTCCGGCGCGACGCCCAGCCCCTTCAAGCGCAACCGCGTTCCGGTCGTCGCGCCCGACGGAATCGTTACCGCGACCGTTCCGCGCGGCGTCGGAACGTCGACTTTCGCCCCAAACGCCGCCTCTTTTAGCGTTATCGGCGTTTTGACCGTCAAATCCTTGCCAAAACGCGAGTAAAACGGATGCGGCGCGATCTCGACTTCCAAAATAACGTCGCCGTTCGGACCGCCGCCGACGCCGGGCTCGCCCATTCCGCGGAGCCGGATTTTCTTCCCGGTTTCGATTCCAACCGGAATTTTCGCGTCGACGGAGACCATTCCGCCGCGTTCGCGTCGAATCGTTACCGGAATCGTTCCGCCGAGGACCGCGGTCGCCAACGGAACGGAAACGGTCGCCGTTACGTCCTCGCCCTTTTGCGGAGCGGGAGAGCGTCGCCGTCGACCGCCGCCGAACGGGGAGCCGCCTCCGAACGGATTCCCTCCGCCCGCCGACGCGCCGCCGCCGAACGCGTTCAAAATGTCGTCGAAACTGAACGACGCGCCGCCGCCCGAAAAGCCGCCTCCGAACGGGTTGCCGCCGCCTCCAAAGGGGTTTCCGCCGCCTCCGAACGGATTCCCGGCGCCGCCGAAGCGTTCGTAATCGGGCCCGAACTGGTCGTACTGCCGCCGCTTTTCCGGGTCTTTGAGCGTTTCGAACGCCGTTTGCAGTTCTTGAAACTTTTTCTTCGCGCCCTCCGGGTCTTTCGGGTTCAAGTCCGGATGGTACTTGCGCGCCATTTTCAGATACGCTTTTTGAATTTCGTTCTGCGACGCGTTTTTCGAGACGCCGAGCGTCTTATAAAAGTCTTCCGCCATTTCTCCGCTTTCTTCCCGCGTTATCCGTTCTCGCCGCCGACGGCGCCAAAACGACGCCGTTTTCCGCCGTTATTTACTTAACGCAAATTCGGCGCCGTTCGGTCGTCGCGCGTCGATTTTCGGTCAATGCCCGCAACCGGCGCACCCGGCTCCGGCGGGGAAATTCGGATTGTCGATATTGAACCCCTTGGCGGTCGGCGTGTCGAGAAAATCGATTTTCGTTCCGTCGAGGAAAAGCGCGAACTTTTTATCGGCGACGACGTAAACGCCGTCGGTTTCGTAACGCGCGTCGATTTTCGAATCAAAAACCGTGTCAAAGCCGAGCGTATACTGCATCCCGCTGCACCCGCCGCCGACGATCACCATTCGAATGAACGTTTTCGGGTCGAGTTCTTGCGCTTGCATAATTTTTTTGACTTCGTCGGCCGCGCGCGCCGTCAATTTGATCGCCATTTTTCCCTCGCGTTAATTCCTTGTTCGATTATAAAGCGCTCGCCGCGCCGTCGCGGTTTCGCCGCTCGTTTTTACGTCCGTTTTTTTCCGCCGCCGTTTCGTCGTCCCGCCGTTTGCGGTTCGGCGGTCGAACGGTCGTCCCGTCCTCGTTCGGCGCCGCGTCGATTCTTTTTATTATACGCGTTTGCGGCGACGCGAAAAGAGCCCCCGCGCCGTCGGACGGAACGTTTTTCGCGTTCGGCGGCGTTGTTGTTTCGCCTTTTTCCGCTCCCGCTCTTTTCCGCTCTTTTCCGTTCTTTTCCGCTCAACGCGAAACGCTCGGACGGGGCGGAAAGAGGCTCCGACTCGACGTTCCGCCGTTCGTCGGCGCGTTCCAAGTCGGCGACGGCGAGTAAACCGGCGCGTTCGAGCCTCCGACGGTCGCTCCGGGCAAAACGGTTCGCCCGAACGACGTTTCCGGGATCGTTTGGTAAGTCGCGCTCGGCGGATAAGCGCCGGACGGAACCGCGTTCGCCGGATAACTTCCGGACGGATAAACGCCGCCGGTCGACGGCGTTCCCCAATGATTGAGCGGCGAAGAGCCCGGCGTCGCGGCGTTCGGATACGCCGGATTCGTCAGCGTCGCGGCGGCGGAATTCGGGTTCGCGTCGTATGTTTCGTTATCGCCGGGCAAGACGAGCGGGCGACCGTCCGAACCGGTTCCGAACGCCGTCGCGCCGACGCCGACGCCGCCCGGATACGACGCGCCGAAGGAACCGTCGAAGGAACCGCCGATCGCGCCCTCGACGCCCGCCGTTTGGAAGTCCGCCGGAGGAGTCGTCGTCAACTTGCCGTCGGCGTCTTGATAAAAGACCATCCCCTCCATCAGCTCGGGCGTTTTCTCGTACCGCGACATATCTTGCGCTTGCGCCGTCGCCCGCCGCCGAGCCGCGCTCGACACCGCGTTCGCATACGTCGCCGGAGCGACTCGCGACGCGGCCGGGGCCCGATGCGGCGGAGTGAAAATCGACCGGTTCGCGTCCGACTCCCCGTCGCCGCGACGCGTTTGCGCCGCTTGGAAAAGGACGCCGAGCCCTTGCGTGAAGAGCGGATTCAGCGAAAATTCGTTCGGATTCGTCGGCGCCGGAACGTTCGGTCGCGGACGACGCGGCGCTTGCGCTCGTTTGGTCGACGCGGCTTTTTTCGTCGACTTGTTCTCCTTCGTCGACTTGTTCTCCTTCGTCGAACCGACGCCGCTTTCGTCTTCCGCGTTTTCGTCTTCCGCGTCGACGGAATCGGTCGAAGACGCGTTGCGAATCAGCCGTTTGTTCCCGCCGCCGAGCTTCCCGACGCTTGCGTTCGTTTCTTTTTCTTCGGCGTCCGCGACGTTTTCGGCGTCGCCGTTTTCGGATTCGGACGACTTTTTAACGTTAAATTTCGGGCCCTTGTACGAACCGAGCGCGGCTTGCACCCAACTTGCGGAGAGGTCGAGCGGTTGCGGCGTCGCGTCGATCCATTGGTTCCCTTCGTCGTCGGTCGCGACGGTTCGGACGTAAAACGGCGTCGTTTCGGCGTCGGTCGCGGGCCAAGCAAACCATTCGCGTTCGGCGTCCAAATCTTCGCCGACGCGCGTCCAAGGGCCGTCCAAACTCGGCGCCCGTTCGACGGCGATCGTCGCCGGACGACCGCGCCGCGCCTCCTCTTCGATTTCGCTCGGACGGAACCAACGGAGAATCAAAATTAGGCGGTCGGTTCCCTTTTCCTTCGCCGGGCCGACCGACTTAATTTTCCCGGTCGCCGGTTGCGTCGACGCGACGCGCGAAGACGTTTCGGCGGTTTCTTGCCCGACGCTCGACTTTTCGCCGTTCGCCGTTCCGCGCGCCAAATCGAGAAGTCGACTCGACTTAGCGTCCGCGTCGTTCGAAGACGCGGCGCCCGGCGTTCCGAGCGGCGGCGCGTCGGCGGCGCTCGCGTCGTCGTTCAACGCGAACGTTTCGGACGCGCCGGCCGTCGCCCCTAAATCGCCCGCCTTCGTCGAAGCGTCGGAAGCGCTCGCTTCGACGAAACGATAAGCGCGCGTCGCGCTGAACGCGACGGAACCGTTCGCGAAACGAGTTCGCAACGCGAACCAATAAACGCCCGGTTTCGGCGCCTCGAACAGAAACGCGGCGACGCCGTCTTCCGGTCGGACGCCCGCGTAAGAATACCAAGTCGCTCCGGCGTCCGGCGAACAAAACAGCTCGACCGACGTCGCGCTTTGCGCCTCGGCGCTCTTCGGAAAAGCGAACGGAACGCGACGGTTCGCCCCGACGTTTTCGCGAGGCGGGTCTTTCGGCGCCGGAAGTTGAAGTTCGACCTTGTTCGACGGCGAAAGGGAGCCGGTCGCGACGTCGGACGCGTTCGCTCCGGCGGTCGGCGGCGTCGAACCGTCGAGTCGCGCGATTTTTTCGACCGAACCGCTCGAAAAAGTTTCGAACCGATTGTTAAAAACGCTCGTTTCGTTTATAATAGATTGCGCGAAGAGCGCTCCGCCGTCGAACGCGCCCGCTAAAAGAATCGCGAGCAACGCCCGTTTCGCGACCAAGTCGGATTTCCGCGACGCCGCGACGTTTTCCGCTCCGTTTTCGAAGCGGCGCGCGCGGCGGTCGTTCGTTGCCTTTTTCCAACGCGGTTTGTTCGTTCGATTCCTCATTTTCGACGTCTCCGACGGCGGCGCGCCCGAGCGTTCGCCCGATTCCCGAAAGAATCGACGACGCCGAACGCCGACCAATACGACAATATATTGATATAAGGGCGGAAAAGCGCGTTCCTTAACGCCGTCTCCGCTCGTCGCGACTCGCGCTCCGGTCGCTTCGCCGATTCGTCGGCAAACGTTCGAGAGCGCGGCGCGTCGTTTCGTTTGTCGGCGCCGACGCGGCCCTTCCTCGACGTTTTTTTCGAAAACGCCGGTCGTTACGGTCGCGCAAACCTGGGAAAACAACGCCGTTTTGTTAAAACGCGCAAACTTTAACGCCGCCAAAACCTCGAAACGCCAACCGCTAAGAAAAAAGAAAGGGCGCGTCGCCAATGTTCCGTTCCGCAATTTTCGCCGCCTTGAAGGGCGCGCCGACTTCGCTCGCCTCGTCCGACGCGCTCGTCGGGCTGATCGCCGGTTTGACCGGGTTGGGAATCTTCGTCGCCGTCGCCGTTTACGTCTTATCGAAACTGCGCGGCGCGACGAAAGCGGCGAAAACGCCGAGCGTTCGCGACGATCTCGTCAAATTCGGCGCGCTTTACGAGTCCGGCGAGCTGACGAAAGAAGAATTTTCGCAAATCAAGCGTTCGTTCGCCGTCGCGCTCGACGCGGAACTCGCCGCGAAAAAAGCCGAAGCCGCGAAAAATTCCCCGGAAACCGCCCGCGACGCCCGCCTCGCGAACCTCCTGCGCAACGAAAGACGCTAACCGCCGACCGCCGAGCGTTAATTTAGGCAAACGGCGCAACTTCGGTAAAACGCGCAAAAAAGTCGCAATTCGCCGATAAGAAACGTCGCGCCGTTTATTCTCGAAAAAACGAAAGTTCGAGCCGTCCGCGTTTTTCGCAAGACGCGGGCGACGCCGGGCCGATTCTTCCCTTTGCGCCGCGGAACGGATTTGCGCGGCGCTCCGATTTCGCCCCGACGCGACGCGAATCCGTTTTTCGCGCGAAAATATTTCGACTTTTTTCGCAAAAAAAACGCTCGATTCCGTTTTTTTCGTCGGCGGCGACGTATAAAGTCGACGAAGGACGCCGTCGCTTCGCGTCCGAAACGGGTTCCGCTCGTTTCGGCGTCGACCGAAAAAAATCGTTTCGCCCGCTCGCTCGACTCGGCAAAGCGCCGCGCTCTCGGTTCCGTCGTTTTTCAACGTCGACCGACGCCGCCGGACGCCCGAATCGACCGCGACTCGCAAAACAACGCGCAAGGAAAGGCCGCGTAATGACCGAAGAACGCAACGACTTCGACTCCGATCGAAGCGAAAACAAAAAGAACGCTTACTGCTCGTTTTGCCGCAAAAACTATCGCGACGTCGGCCCGCTCGTCGAAGGGCCGGGCGAAGTTTACATCTGCGGCGACTGCATCGATTTATGTCAGTCGATCTTAACGCAAGAACGCAAACGCCGTCAAGGCGAAGGCGCGCCGTTCGCTCGCGTTCCGTCGCCGCGCGAAATCGTCGCGAAGTTGGACGATTACGTCGTCGGGCAAAATTTGGCGAAACGGACGCTCGCGGTCGCGGTTCACAACCATTACAAGCGGATTATGACGCAAAACGACCTCGACGACGTCGAAGTCGGCAAGTCGAACGTCCTTCTCCTCGGCCCGACCGGCTCCGGAAAGACGCTCCTCGCGCAAACGCTCGCTCGGATGCTGGACGTTCCGTTCGCCATCGGGGACGCGACGACGCTGACCGAAGCGGGTTACGTCGGCGAAGACGTCGAAAACCTCGTTTTGAAGCTCCTGCGCGCCGCCGACTTCGACGTCGAACTGGCGCAGCGCGGGATCATTTACATCGACGAAATCGACAAAATCGGCAAGACGAGCCAAAACGTCTCGATCACCCGCGACGTTTCCGGCGAAGGCGTCCAACCGGCGCTCTTGAAAATGCTCGAAGGAACGGTCGCGAACGTTCCGCCGCAGGGCGGGCGCAAGCACCCGGAACAGCAGTACATTCAAGTCGACACGTCGAACATTCTGTTCATTTGCGGCGGCTCCTTCGTCGGGTTGGAGCAGATCGTCGAGAACCGCCTCGGGAAGCGTTCGATCGGTTTTTCGACCGTCGGCGGCTCGCAACGCCGCGAAACGTCGGAAACGCTCGCGAACGCGACGCCGGACGACCTTTGCTCGTTCGGGCTGATTCCGGAGCTCGTCGGACGTTTGCCGGTCGTCGCGTCGCTCGAACCGTTGACCGAAGACGCGCTTTGCCGCGTCT
>JAFSDX010000141.1 GCA_017436025.1 Thermoguttaceae bacterium | reverse complement strand
GTAATCGCGCTTGAGCTTGGCGACCGAGAGCCGATCGATCGTCGAGCCTTCGACGCCGTGAATCGCCAAATAAACGCGGTTCCCGACGACCTTCAAGACGCTAATTTCGACGCGGTCGTCGACGACGATCCGCTCTTGTTTCGGCTTGGCGGAGAGTATCAACATCGCGCGGCCTCCGCGTTCTCGGCGACGTCGGCGCTCGTTTCGCTTCCGGAGACTCGCGCTTTGCGTTCGCGTTCGTTGAAGAGTCGGAGCAATTTCCCGACGCCTCGGGAGATTTGCGCGACGCGACCGGGCGCGTCGTCGCCGAAGATCGCGGCGAGTTCCGCCTCGTTGACGTCGTTTTCGTAATAAGCGATCAGGATTTTTTTATCGCGCGGCGTCAAAAACGCCCTAATCGCGACGGCGAGCGGTTCCGGAAACGGTTCGCCGATTTGCGGTTTTTCAAGTTTCATTGTTCGGGCTCCTCGATGGCAAACCGAGAATTTTGAAAAGCGAGCTTAGCAAGCTCCGGAGTCGTGTCGTAACGGTCTAACATCATAATCAACGGCGGTCTATGCGCGGAGCCGACCGGAGTCTCGTCGAACGTAAGACCGTATTCTTTAACGCGTTCGAACAACGCTTCGATAACGTCATGATCGTAACAGAAAAGAATAACCGTTTGCAGGAACGTGTTGCCCCCGTGTCTTGAACGATAACTGCGCGGGTTGAAACCGGCGTCGAACAGCGCGAAAATAATTTCAGCGTTTTTCCTGCCGAACTCGCCGAAACACGTTTCAACTGCAGCTTCGCCTCTGCTATTGAACATATGCAGGAAATCGCAACGTTTCAACATTGCGCGAAACACGTCGACGCGCCCCTCTCGTATCGCGCGCCCCCAAGGCGTCCAAGAGAAAAGAAAGTCTTCGCCCGGTTCAAAGACGCCGAACGGCGACGCGCCCGCTTCGAGGAGTAGTTCGACCGCCTCAAGCGTTCCGAGCCTCGCGGCGACGTCTAGAGGGTAACAGCCGTCTACGTCGCCGTAAGGCATATTGGCGTCGTAGCCGTCGTCGAGCATACGTTTTACGGCGTCGAGATCGTTATAAACAACGGCGCGGCAAAACAACGCGAAACTGTCGAAGCCGTCGCGAGGAACGACGCGGCCTTCGTTTTTGCGAGCTCTCCTCGCCTCGATTTCGGCAAGGTCGATATACGCGACGGGTTTTCCCGCGTCTTTGCGTCTTTCTTCTTTTTTTCTTTTAAATACGCCGAACATATCTACTTAATCCTTTATTGGGGTTGCAAAAGGCGTTCCGAGACGCCGCGTCGCGCGGTCGTTCGACCGGAGACTTGGTCGATTCGTTTTACCGAAAAATTTTGTCGCCGTAAACGAGCGCGAGCTTCGCGACGGCGGTTTCGTAGCTCGACCGCGCTTCGCGGAGGTCGCGTCCGCGCCGTTGGTCGCGACGCGGCGCGGCGGACTCGGCGAGGAAACGTTCGAAATCGGAGGCGCGAACGAAAAGCCTCCCGTCGAGTTCGACGGCGGCGAGGTAGACGCCGTTTTGTCCGCGCTCGATCCAGTCGCGAAGTTGGCGCTTGGTCGGAGCGGAACCGGCGGCGAAATACCGACGTCGGATTTCGGCGAGCGAGCAATAGGGATTTTCGGCGGTTCGTCGAGCGTTCACGGTTCGGCCTTTCGCGCTTTTCGCGGTCGTTTGTCGGTTAAGCCGGGGCGGCGTATCCCTCGCCGCCCCGGCGGGTTGAAGAAGCGGAATCGTCGCAGATTTTCGCTTCGTCGCGCGGGGTAATCGCGCGACCGTCGGGAACGTCCCGACAAAACTCCCGACGCCGTTTCCGACGCCGGGAGTTCGCCGGAACCGACGAAGCGGCCCCGACGTTCAGGGAAACCTCCGGCGGCGCGAACCGCCGGAGGCGACGGGCTCTCTCGGAAGCGTCCAACGACCGCGCCCGTCTTTGGCGGCGGATTCGAGCCGGTCGAGGCCCTAATCTCTTCCGGCGTTTCGTCGTTGCGCGGGACAAACGGCGCGCTTCGGCGAAAGTTTGTCAATCCGCCGCCGTTTTAAGGCGTCGCGGGCCTAGCTTGGCGTTTGGCACCACTCGCGCGCCAAGCGACTTTCGGGGCGGGTAGCTGGTCGCCTCGAAAGCGGACGTCGCCCGCGACGTTTTCTGTTATCGCTCTTCCGAAACAACGACGACGTTGGAAGCGGTAACGCGTTTATTGTCAACCAAGATTACAACGTGATTACTGTTGAAATCGAGCAACACCTGCGCGCCGTCGTACTCCTTCAGCTTCTTGCCGTCAAACGAATATAATTCGACGCGGCGCGGAATCCCCGTTGTTACGCTTTGCCAACTTTTCGAGGCCTGTTCGACGCGAGCGCAACCGAGAACGAGCGTCGCCAACGCGATAAGCAGAGCGGCGATCATAACGACTTCTACTAGCGTAAAACCTTTTTTCATTTTTGTTTCTCCGGCGCGGCGAACGTTAAAAAATCAGGATACGCGTTCGCCGCCGCTTCCGTCGCTTCCCTATCGATTTCAGCGTATTCTTTTTGTGTAAATACCGCGGCTTTGGAATAGCCGACGCGGCAACTTTTCCAATCGTCGACTTTTAAGCGGCGTGCGAACCCAAATACTCTACGCGCTAACTTATCGCTGGCAAGAGCGCTAATCACCGTGTGTCTATAGCTGCAATTTGACAGCTTTAAGTACCAAACACAATATTTATCTCCGTTAGCGTCTGAAAGTACGACAACGGTCCAAACACCGAACAGTTCAGAGTTGTGGTTTGGCGACTCAAGCGCTTTTATCTTCTTTTTGATATTGCTTGGCACAAAAACAGTGCCAGGCGGGTATTTCTTTACGGTTCTGATGATACGCGCAAGTTTCATATAAGCATTACCTTCGGTGTTCTCGTCGCGGGCCTAGCTTGGCGGTTGGCACCACTCGCGCGCCAAGCGGCTTTCGGGGCGGGTAGCTGTTCGCCTCGAAAGCGGTTGTCGCCCGCGACGTTTTCTATTGTTGCACGGTCGATTCATTCGCGTCTTTAATCGCTTGAACCATCGCCGTTAGCATATTGATAATCCCCCAAACCGAGGCTTGCGGTAGCTGTTGGCATAACTGCAAAATTTTGTCTTTTTCCGCTTTATTCATTTTGCAAAATCCTTTAAAACAGCGCTGTGTTCTTTTATGCTCATTTTACACGTTTTCTGTGTTTGTCAATACACAACAAGAAAAATTTTGTGTTTTTCTGGGTTGACTTTACACAGTCATTGATTACAATCCAAGAAAGGATAAGTAAAAATGCAACTTCATGAACGTTTCAAAAAGATTCGCAAAGACCAGAAATTGTCGCAAACCGCCTTCGGTAAACTGTTGGGCGTCAGTCGCGACGCCGTTAACAATATCGAGCATTCGCGTGCGCGGCTCGCCGACGAAACCGTGGTCAAATTGGCGACGATTTTCAACGTTGATTTGAACTGGTTGTTTCTCGAACGCGGTGAACCGTACCTTAAAACGAACGATCCCCAAGCGGAAGACGCCGCTAAAAACGCGGCGCTTTCGGTTGTCTCCGAGCTCCTCGACCAACTTCCGGATTCGAGCGCCGCGTTGATTCGCAATATGTGCGCCGAGTATTTGCGTTCGCAGGAAAAAAAAATTGGCGGAAATTCAATTTCTGTTGGATGCGATGAAGTAACCGATTCGCTTGAAATTTAATTCAACCTAGAAAGAATTTAAACTTCGCTCGCCGCGCACCACCTTCGGCGAGCGAAGTAATAAGGTAGCTAAAATGACGGAACAACAGAATATTTATTTTTCCATCGACGACGCTTTCAAAAAAATGTTCAAAAACATTTTACCGTGGTTATCGCTTTTTTTCTCGTTGACAGCTCTAATTGCGCAAATATCGGAGGAACAACCGGCGTGCGCTACCGTGATTTGTTGCATAGTTTTGCTATTCGTTTCAATGATTTTTGTTGCCGGACATTTTGTCGCATCTCTCTATCGTCCAAACGACAAAGCTATAACAATGCTTCTGGCAACCTACGAATCAACTTCTAAGGACTTAATTTTTTATTGGTCCGCCCACAAATTTCACGTCGCTCCAAGCGATAGATTGCCTATCAAAGGAAAAAAAGAAGTTCTTCAAGAGCCAGTGTTTCAATGCGCGGATAGTTTTGGAGCCCGGGACTTGGTTAATATTTTTTATCAAGACTTATTCTGTACGGGTTTTTTCGAAAAAGAATACAATACTGCCGTTTCTGTTAATAACGTCGAAAAGGCCGAAGTTATTGGTGTTTTTGGATTAACACGTAAAGGATTTGATTACGCCAAAAAAATCTCCCTAAAGCGCGCTTCCGGTAATCGCAATAGCTAACCTTAAAATCCCCGCCGCCGAACCGGGCGCTTGACATTCTAAAACCGCTCCGATAAAATAAAAGCGTCCAACAACCTTTTATTGTTCTCTCGGAGCGTTCAAAATGAACTTGAAGAACGTCGGGAGCGTCGCGCTCCTGCTGGTCGCTATTACGCTTTCCCCCTTTTCGCCAACCTGTTACGCGCAAGACGAATATCCGGAAATCGTTCAGGAAAGCGTGAAGTGGTACAACTTCTTTACCGAGCATCCAGTGTTGTGTGTTAGTGTCGTCGCATTTTTAATTATCATTTATTTGCCTCGTATAGTAGCATCTATTCAAAAGGTTTCATTATACCTCAAAAAGAAATCGTCGTGCGCCGACGCGCCTGCGCCAACCTCTTCGGTGCTCGCTTGCAACGTCGCCCCCGACGACCGCCGTTATTTCAATGAGCTTTCGCCCGTCGAGCGTCGAGAATATTGCGAACGCGTCGACGCGCTCTTTCGCCGGTCGCAAGCCTTTAAATTGCTCTTGCAAGTTTGCGCCGAACCTAAAACCGGCGCGCTTGTTCAATCTACCTTCGATTCCAACTTAAAACCGGTTAGAAAATTTTGTCTGCACGACGCGGAACGCCCCAACGACGTTACGGAAGCGCCCGCGCTTCTACAAACCTCCGGCGGCGAAGGCGAAGGAATTGCCAACGCTTGGCGCGAATCGCAATTTATGCAGGAAGACGCAACTTTCGCCAAAAACAACGACAAACTATTCGTTCCAACTGGCGACGGTCAAAGATTCGCGCGACTCGCTCGCTTTGCCAACGGCTTATCGCCGGAAGCGCGTAAACTGCTTATAGAGATTTCCAAAGCGCCGTTAACTTTCGGATATTCCGTTTCGCTCGTCAAGTACGACGGCGGTCGCGAAGTTGTCGTTCCGCCTCCCGTTCGCGGATATACAGACGAAGAGAACCGCGAACGAGAATGCGCTCTTCGGTTGCTTCTCGACGCGCAACTGTTCGATAACGTCGGCGTCGAGCAGTGGTCGCTCCTTCCGCTCGGTCGCGTCCTCGCTCACATTATCGAAAGCGAATCGAGCGTTTGACGTCGCCGCGCGGTTCGGTCGACGCTCCGCAAAAAAAACGGCGAGAACGTTCCCCGCTCTCGCCGTCTTGCGTCGTTGTCCTACTTGCGTTCGGGCTTGTCCGCCGTCGTCGCCGCGCCCGTTTTCATCCAGCCGACCGCTCCGGCGACGCCAAACGCGGCGACCGCGGCCCACTCGCGTCCGCAAAACGCGCAATAACATCCGGCGGCAATCCCCAAAACGATAATCGCCGTCGCCAGATACAAGCCTTTCGCGATCAACCCCTGCTCGCGTCGATTCTCGGCGATCGTCGCGTCGAGCGCTTTTTCTCGCAACGTCTGCTCTTTTTGAGCCATCTCCACAAGGACGTCCAAAATTTCCGGCGAAATTTGCGCGTATCGCTCCAGCATCTCCGGCGGAGGAAGCGGCCCCGAAAACTCGCGCGCAACGCACAAGAGTTCTTTTTGCCCGGTCGCCGAGTCGGTTCGGAGCATACGCCCGTCTTCGCGAACGTCCGGAACGGTCGCCTTATCTTTCTTTTTCGCGGTCATAACGCTTCATCGCTCCGTTTAAGTAATCGCCGACGTTGCGCCAATACCCGCCCAAACGGCGCGCGTCTTCGCGATAACCGTCTTGCGTCGGCGGAAACGGTTTGAGTCGCGACGCCGAACCTAGGTTTAAGTAAGACGCGCCGGAGCCAAGCGCCGCTTCGCCGCGTCGAAAGCCTTTAAGCCATTCTTGCATCGGTTCGCCTTTCGTTAAAAAAAATTTGGCGGGACTTACCAGCGTTTCGTTTTTCGATACGCGTCTTGCGCAGACTTCCCGCGTCGTTATTTTATCCTATAGAGGGCCGCTTGCATAGCCGGTCAGTTAAAAATCGGAATTATTTCTTGCGAAAAATCGCCGTTATTTTCCATTTTTGGACGTTTTTTGGCTTTTGCCTCGAAAACAGTCTTTACGTTTTTCTTAAATATGCTATACTAAGTTTGCGAGGCGGGAAACTTGCAACTTAAATAAATCGTTTGACAATTCAACTTCCGCAATCGAAAGGACGCGCGATGGGTATCCGAGAATTGAGAGAAGACGACGCGACGTCGGGAGTCGAACGTCGGTATTTCGACGCGAAAGACGAGGCGTTCGTTCGCGCCGTCTTCGCCGGAGCCGACCTCGAAACCGCCGAACGAATCGCGTCGGAGACGGCGGCCAAATCGACGGCGAAACGGGGCGGCGCTCGACCGGGCGCGGGTCGCAAACCGACCGGGCGCAAGAACGCCGTCGCGGTGAATTTCAAGGTTTCCGCCGAACTGAAAGCGACGTTTGAAGAGAAAGCGCGGCGAGCCGGATTGACCGGCGTCGAGTTCTTCAAGCGGCTCGTCGAAAACGCGTGAACGCGCGGAGATTTTCCCGGCGCGCGTTCGAGCGTTTGGGGTAAAGTTTTGGGTAAAATTGGGTAAAAAAACGAGCGAAAAAAGGGTAAAAAAACGCGTTTTTCGCGTTTTGACTTTCGCGTGAAAAAGTCGGTTTCGCTCGTAAAAACGCGGTAAAAAGGCAAGAAAACGAAAACCGAACGACAGCGCAAGCGTCGGCCTCCGAAGCCGAAGGTTGCTGGTTCGACTCCAGTCGGAGACGCTTGCGCTAAGTCGGCGTTTTCGTCGGCTTAGCTTTTTTTTGCGCCGAACGTTTTTAGGAGGGCGAGCCCCCAAAAACGCGCGTTCTCGGGGGCGCCGCGTCGGCGCGGCGGATAAACGCGTCCGCAACTTTGACGGCAAAAACGCAAAGCCGCTCCGCTCTTACCGCTCGATCGCCTCGCCGTTAAAACGCTCCAAACGCGCGCAAGCGTATGCGTTTTTCGCCCGCTCCACCTTCGCGTCGTTCGGAATTTTCACCGGGCCGACGTCGAGCGCGTTGCGAATCAGAAACGAGTTTGTCCAAACGACTTCCAACTTCTCCGATAGCTCGATCGACCCGACGTTCAACGCCTCGACCGCCTGTTCTTGGACGACTTTAACGCTCGGCGCGACAATCTTTACGAGATATTTCGACCGAATCGAGAAACTCGAAAGCGTCTCGACCGTCTCCGGAACGCTAAGCGTCGTCGCTCGCGCCTCGGCCGGATAGCTGTAAAGCGTTTTGCCGTCTTTACTTAGCAACATCCCGTCGACGCTCGAAAAGCGGGCGTTCTCCGGAGAAACCTCGACGGCGCAATACCGCGACGCTTGTCCCGGCGTCGTCGTTTGAACGTCGCCGCGCTTCCAACCGACGCCGATCTCCTTGACGCTCGCCGGAATCGTCAGTCACCCCGACTCGCCGAACGAAGTCGCAAGCTCCGACGGAAGAAGCCCGACGATTCGCTCGACTCCGTCCGGTATCGCGAACCTTTTCAGCGTCGCCGCCTTTCCGCTTGGCAACGCGTAAAACGTTTTGCCGTCCTTACTTAACAACGCGCCGTCGACGGTCGAAAAGCCCGCGTTCGACGCCGGAACCTCGAACGCTTCAAAACGGTCGCAGCCGCTAAACGCGCCGCTCGACAGCCGGACGGTCGGACTCAAAATTTCGACTTTGCGGAGCGAATCGCAGTTCCGAAACGCGCCCCAACCGTCTCAACGTTTTGCGGTATCGAGACTTCCGTCAACGCTTCGCAGCCGTAAAACGCGCCGTCCTCAATCTTGCGCAAACTCTTCGGCAACTTAACGGACGCAAATCGCCCCTCTTTGAACGCGCCGTCGGCGATCGTCTCGACGCCCTCCGGAACGACGCCCCCGCCCTCGCGCCCGATCGGCCCCCAAAGGAGCGTTTTACCGTCGCGGGTCAAGACGCAACCGTCGCGAGATATTAACTTAGGATGCTTCGGGTCGACCTCCAATTCAAGTTCGGGCGCGCCGTTGAACCCGAAAAACGGGATATGCCCGGAGCCGGTCGAACTTCCGGCGCCGTCGAAACTAGCCGGCAAACGCAGTTTTTTGACGCCGCCGCCCGCAAACGCGCCGGGACCGACGCCGCGCAGTCCCTCGGGCAAGTCGAGCGACGACAAAGCGCCGCATCTCGCGAACGCGTTCGACTCGATCTTTTGCAACGTCTTCGGCAAGTTTATCGACGACAAAGCGCCGCAATACTTAAACGTCGAATGTTCAAGAACGTTAAGCGGCCCCAAAATCTCGACCGACGACAAAGCGCCGCATTCCTCAAACGCGCCCCTTCCCAACGTCGCGACGTTCGCCGGTATCGTCGCCGACTTCAAGGCGTCGCAACCTAAAAACGCCCGTTCGCCGATCGTCCGCAACGACTCCGGAAGCTCGATTCGCTCGAACCCGCAAAACGCAAACGCCCGCTCCGCAACGACTTCGACGCCGTCCGGGATTTTATACGTCGCGCCGCGTTTCGTCGACGGGCAGCGGTAAAGCGTTTTGCCGTCTTTACTTAGCAAGACGCCGTCTTCCGCTTTGAAAAACGGGTTCTCCGGGTCGACTTCGAACTCGTCGAAAAAGCTGCAAACCGTTTCCCCTTCTTCGTTTACAACGGGCCTCGTCCAACCGCCGCTCCAATTGCCGCTCCTCTTGCGTTGGACGCGTCGAAAAGTCTCCAAGGGAAGGCTCCGGACGATCTTATCCGGCGCTAAATCTTTATCAATAAATATCTTGCGATAAACAGGCGCGATCTTTTCAAGGGTCGGCGACGTCGAATCCCGCAGGCCGATTCTCTCCCAAGAAACCGGCCCCCGCTCGACCGCCTCCCCCGGCTCCGTCGCGTCGTTCGAAATCCTTTGCCCTAACGCGATTCTTTCGACGAAAGCGCCGTCGAACGCGACGACGCCGACCCCGACGCCGAGCGCAACTCCGCAAACCCAGATTTGCCAACGTCTTAAAACGCTTCGTTTACAAGACGCCGACGTCTTCGCCGGGTCGCTCGCCTTCCTCGCTTCATTTTGTCGACATTTCATCGCGTTTTCTCCTTTTTTCGCGTTCGCGACGCCGGGTCGCATCGCCAATCGACGGTCGACTCGGGCAAGTCGCGTTTTCTCGTCCCGATTAGCGGACTCGTTAACGGACTCTTTCCGTATTGTACGACGTCGCGCCGCAACTTTCAACAAGCGCCGCCGTTTTTTTCAAAAATTTCGAAAAAAACGCCGCGTTTTCGTTGTTTTGCGAGAGCGTTTGCGTTATAATAACGCTCGACGGCGGAAAACGCCGCGAACGTTCGCCGTCGATTTTTCGCGATCGTTCAACCGCAACCCCTTTAACGACAAAGGATACCGTTATGCAACGACAAACCGCTCGCCGCCAATTCCTCGCCGCCGGAGCCGCCGCCGTTTCGACCGCCGCGCTCGGCCTCGCCGTCGTCTCGCCCGCCTCCGCGCAAGACGCTCCCGCCGGCAAAATTAAAATTATCGCTATTAACGGAAGCCCGCGCCGCGACAAAACGACCGCCGAAGCGCTCAAAAACGCGCTCGACGCGGCGAAAGCGGTCGCGCCGGATAAAATCGACGTCGAACTGATTCATCTCGCCGACTACAACCTCTTCGCGTCCGAGCGTCTCTTCGGCGCCGCGGCGGTCAAGGGGGGCGACGAGTACGCGAAACTGAACGAAAAACTCGCCGACCCGGCGGTTCGCGGCGTCATCGTCGGGAGTCCGACGCACAACGGAGCGCCGAGCGCGCTGATCGCGGCGCTTTTCGGGCAAATCGACCACTCGGTTCTGCAAGGTAAGATCGCCGGAGCGTTAGCGGTCGGCGGCGCGCGCAACGGCGGTCAAGAGCAAGTCGTCGACGGGATCAACACTTACCTCTTCCACGAAGGCGCGATTTTGCCGGGCCCGGGCGGCTCCGGTCGCACCGGCGCGCTCCTTTGGAACCAAAAAGACTCGGTCGCGCACGACGAGTTCGGACTCGGAATGGCGCGCGGGTTGGCGCAACGCGTCGCGAAGTTGGCGCTCGTCGTCCCGGCGGACGCGCTGAAGTAAGAACAGCCCGCCAATCGCATATTTTCTTGCGAGAAATAAAAAAACGCCGGTCGTTTCGACGCGTCAAACGCAACCGGCGTTAAAAAAACCAACGCTTCCAACGCGGCGCCGGTTCCTTTCAACGGTCGTTTTCGGACTTTTCGAACGCAATCGGCGGCAATAAAAAAACGCGTCGTCGAGCAATTTCGACGGCGCGTTTTCGTTCGGTCGTCTAAACCGCGTCCGGAAGAACGCGGTTCAAACGCTTCAAGCTAAATCGCTAAAATTAACGAGCTTGCGCTTCGTTGCGAGCGACTTCCTTGACTTCTTCTTCCGAAACTTCCGGAATATCGTCTTGCGCGGTCGTCGCGGCGGCGCGGTCGATCGCTTCTTCCGAAACCGCTTCGAATTCAAACGGAACTTCGGTGAATTCCGCCGCTTCTTGGATCAACGCGATCACTTTGCGTTCGATGATTTGGTTGCGGAGGACGTCCATATTGCCGGACTTTTCGATTTGGGCGCGGATGCGGCGCGGCGATTCGCCCGATTGCGCGGCCATCAACAT
>JAFSDX010000140.1 GCA_017436025.1 Thermoguttaceae bacterium | reverse complement strand
TTTTACTTTTTCTTCGTTTTCGCTTCGACGAGCAAGTCGGCGAGGACGGAAATATCGTCGAGGACGAGTTCCGGCGTCCACCCGGCTTCTTTGAGCGTTTCGAGCGTCGCTTCGCCGGTCAAAACGAGAACGCCCGGAATCTTCGCGCGGCGGGCCATTTCGAGGTCGGTGTAAATGCGGTCGCCGACCATCATAATTTCGTCGCGTTCGAGGCCGTATTTATCCATCACGCCGCCGATGGTCGCCGGGTCCGGTTTCCCCGGAACCGCTTCCGGTTTGCGTCCGGTCACGTTTTCGATCAACGCTTGAACGGCGCCGCAGTCGACGAGAATCGTTTCTTGGTCGGTCGGGCAGACGGTGTCCGGGTGCGTCGCGATATACGGTTTACCCTTGCCGATCCAGTACGTCGCTTTGCAGAGGCGGTCGTAGGTGAGCGTCGTGTCGAACGCGACGACGACCATATCCGGCTCGTCTTTTTCGTTGTATTCGTCGATCAGCGTATAACCTTGTTCGGCGAACTCTTCGCGGAGCGACGCCGTCCCGAGGACGTAAACCTTCTTGACGTTCGGGTAATTTTTGCGGAGGAAGAAGTACGTCGCCGTCGCGGAGGTCGAGACGTTGTCCGGCGTCGCTTTCAGATTCAAGCTCAAAATCTTTTTGAGGTAATCCTTCGCGCTTTTCGACGAGTTGTTCGTCAGGTAGGTGTACCCGATCCCGAGCTTTTCGAGCGTTTCGAAGACGCCGGGCGTGAACTCGAAGAGCGTGCCGCCCTTGTAAATCGTGCCGTCCATATCGAAAGCGACGTGCTTAATTTTCGTCAAATCGACGGTCGGATTGATATAATGAACCGGGTAATGATCGTTTTTCGCGTCGAGCATCGGGAAAGGTTCCTTTCAAAAAACTCGCTCCGCTCCGTTAAGCGCGAAACGAGAAAAACAGCAAAAACGGCGACGCGACCGGCGCTAAAAATTTCCGGTCGAGCCGCGACGGAGAGAAAAACCTATTATACAACGTCGGAACGGAAATTTCACCCCCCCGAACGCCGAAAAAACCGACGTTTTTTTAGAAATTTCTAAAAAAAGAAACGCGCCAAACTCTTTATTTTACCTATCTTTCTCGCTTCGCCCTTTTTACGCTCCTCGCGTTCTCGTATGCGGTGAAATGTTCCGCTTCTCGTTCGGTTCCCCTTAACAACTTTTCCCTCGGCGCTATAATAATAAGGAAAATATTTCGTTTTTTCGACGCGCCATTAAGCGTCGGGCCCTCGTTTTGGAAGGAAGCGTTATGACCAGTCGACTCAACACGATCGAAGAAGCGATCGAAGCGTTCAAAAAAGGCGAAATCGTTATCGTTATGGACGACGAAGACCGCGAAAACGAAGGCGATTTCATCTGCGCCGCCGAAAAAACGACGCCGGAACACGTCAACTTTATGCTGAAACACGGTCGCGGTCAAACGTGCGTTCCGCTCCTGCCGGATACGTGCCGCCGCCTCAACTTGACGCAAATGGTCAAAGACAACACCGCGCCGCTTCAAACGGCGTTCACCGTTCCGGTCGACCATAAAACCGCCCGCACCGGGATCACCGCTCAAGAAAAAGCGACGGCGGTTCGCGCGCTCGCCGACCCGAACTCGCAAATTTCCGACTTCGTTCGCCCGGGGCACCTGTTCCCGTTGGAAGCGAAGGAGGGCGGCGTGTTGCGTCGCGCCGGGCACACCGAAACGGCGGTCGACTTAGCGCGCTTGGCCGGTCTTTTCCCGGCGGGTCTGTTGACGGAAATCCTCGACGAAACCGGCGACCGCGCGACGACGGAAGAACTTTTCGAAATGGCGGAGCGTTTCGGCTTGAAGATTATTTCGGTCGCCGAGCTGATCAAGTATCGCCGCCAACGCGAAAAGATCGTCGAGCGCGTCGCGGAAGCGAACCTCCCGACGAAATACGGCGACGGCAAGATTCTCGCTTATAAAATCAAATACGAAGAAGGCGAACCGATCGCGATCGTTTACGGCGACCTTTCGACGCAAGAAGCGCCGCTCGTTCGCTTGCACTCGTCGTGCTTCACCGGCGACTTGGTCGCGTCGTTGCGTTGCGACTGCGGCGACCAGCTCCACTTGGCGCTGAAAAAGATTCAAGAAGAAGGGGGCGTCGGCGTGTTGGTTTACCTGCCGCAAGAGGGGCGCGGCATCGGCTTGACGGAAAAGATCAAGGCGTACAAACTTCAAGACGGCGGAATGGACACGTGCGAAGCGAACCTCGCGCTCGGACACGGCGTCGACCTGCGCGACTACGGCGTCGGCATTCAAATCTTGAAAGACTTGGGCTTGCATAAAGTCCGTCTGATGACGAACAACCCGAAAAAGGTCGAAGCGTTCGTGTACGACGGTTTCGACTTGAGCGTCGTGGAGCAGGTTCCGCTCGTCGCGCCGTGCAACCGCCACAACCGCTTCTATATGGAAACGAAACGCGACAAAATGGATCATACGCTCGGCGAAGAAGTCTGATTTCCGCCGCGAAACTTAATAAAAAACGCCCGCGCTCTTATCGAACGCGGGCGTTTTTTATTCTTCGCTGAAAAACTCTTGGTAAAACTCTCGCTCGGTTATTATCTTATACTTAGGACTAATGTTTCCATTATTATACATTGCGAACCGTTGCAACGCTTGCGGTTTGCAACTAGGCGCGACTAATACGACAAGCGTTGAACGCTCGGTTTGCGATTTTCCTAAAATCTCGACTGAATCTTTCATTTTTTCGTCGAGGTCTTTTTTTAATTTAGGCGTAAAATTACAGCCGGCAACCTCCATTTTAGCTTCGGTCATCAGCGCTTTTCCGTTTTCTAAGCAAAACACAATATCGACGCCCGCCTCGCTTTGCGCTCTACCTAAAAAGCGATAATATTCATCGAGTTTTAAACAGATTTGCTCGTCAAAGTTTTTGTTCTTTTTAGACCCGCCCTCTTCAAGCAACGCGTCTTTAATCGGAAGAACGAGAAACAATTTTCTTCCATTTTTTAACGTTTTTGATTGCCCTTTATACGTTTTTACTAAAGGAAAATTCAAGGTCTCTTGATGCGAATACTTACCTAACGGTCGTTCGTCGGCCTCGCTTCTTCGCTTACTCATCGCTCGAATCCTTTTGTTCGCCGTCCGATTTCGAGTATTCCGCAATCTTTTCTATCCCTCGAATAAACGATTCGAAAAGCGGGCCGATGCTTTTTTCGTCGTCTTCCTCTTTCGCCTCTTTATAACGGAATTGATACTTCGACGTCGGCGACTCTTCCGCGATATAAAAATTCACGGAATCGAGCGTTCCTTCTTTTTCCGAAATATAGCGAATCGCGCTCGTCATATCGGGATTATGCGTCGCGATGAAAAATCGCGTCCCCAACGTTTTGTTGATCAACACCAACATCCGCGCGTACTCGACAATCCATTCCGGGTGCAAATACGCCTCCGGCTCGTCGAGGAATACCGCCGTCGTTTCGGTTAGCGCGCCTTTGTTCATTAGCATTTGCAAAAGGCCTAAAACCTTAAATCCCGACGAACACTTATGAAAATCGATCTTCAACCCGTCGTCGCGCAAATATTCAAAAACCGTTTCGTAGGTAGCGTCTTCATAATCGGTTAAAACAAGTTGCGCTGAAATTCTTCCCTTTACTAATTGCTGAAAAATTGTATTTAACGCCGCTATACTTGCGTTCGCATTCCAATTTTCTCGTTTGCCTTCTTTTAATGTATTACGAATACCATCACTGAAACCAATTCTCTTATTATAAGCCGGCAATTGCAGATTTAAATGCGGCGTATCGTAAAAAAATACGCGTTTTACGCCGGATATTGGAGCGAAATACCAATTTTTTTCGTCTGTTATAATTCCATCGTCGTCAAAAAAAGAAAATACGGTTCCTTCTTCATCGTATAACTCTTCGAAATCGCGACTTATCTCCGCATTAAATATGCGAATATCCCTTGTTCCCCATCTTTCTTTAGCGGTAGCAATATCTTGTTTTACCTTCGCCTCCAACTCTATTATTGCTTGTAATAATTGTTCTTTATATCCCAGCGTATCTTCAGGAAGAGAAATCCACTTATGAATTTCCCAAACCCGTATCCAACGCAACATTTTTTTTCTTATCGTTTCCGATAAACTCAACTCCGAAACAATTTGACGTCGTAACCGCAGTAATATTTCTTGTAATTGTCTTAAACAATAGTGTTCAAACCACCAATCCTCGTCCTTTTCAAAGATTCTTTCATCATCGTCTGGAAAAAAATCAATAAAATTTGCTCCCCGATTTAGCTCTCGCGATAAATCTTCCAAATCATTTAAAAGACTTTCATATTTATCAAACACTTCTTTAAAGGCAAGGCGTTCAAAGTTTATCGCGCTCCAAAACGTTTTATAGAACAACCGCGAAATCGTGCTTTTCCCGCAGGCGTTGATACCGGCGACCACGGTGATACCGTCGAGCGTAATATCCGCTTCCTCGATCGCGCGGAAGTTTTTCAGATACAACCGATATTTTCCGTAGGGATTCGCCATTTTATCGTCCTCGCTTAATTAAATACGCCCCAAAAGAACAGAAACGCAATCAAACAAAAACATCTTAAATTATAACGTAAAAAAAAAACGCCGGGAAGTCTCGCGCATATTTTGCGCGAAAACCGACCCGACGCGTCAAAAATTTCGCCGTCCAAAACAACGCTTACTTCGCGATTTCGGTCGTTCTCGTCTCGCGGATAACCGTAACTTTAATCTCGCCGGGGAATTGCAAGCGTTCGTTCAACGCCTTCACGACGTCGCGGCACGTCTTCGCGGCGCTCTCGTCCGTCGTCAAAAGCGAATTCACCAAGACGCGCATTTCGC
Source organism: Thermoguttaceae bacterium (assembly GCA_017436025.1). Taxonomy (GTDB): domain Bacteria; phylum Planctomycetota; class Planctomycetia; order Pirellulales; family Thermoguttaceae; genus RUG369. Next base: position 22,702 of record JAFSDX010000140.1, on the reverse strand, counting down.
GGCCCGCCTGCACGGCGTAAGCCTGCTCCACATACGGGAACTCCATCGCGATCTTTTCCAGCTCCTCCATTCGCTTGACGTAATGCTCCAGCGTTTCGCGACGAGCGCCCGGACGCGCCGCGCTGCACGCGTCCGCCGCCGCGACGATCGTCGTGTAAGGGTCGGCGACGCGCGGGTCTTCGTGATGGTTCAACGCCGCTTGCACGACCTCCGCCGGTTCGCCGTAACGCTTCAAAATGTTCGCGCCGATTTTCGGGTGCCCGCCCTCCAACTCGTGATCGGCGGCCTTTCCGACGTCGTGCAAAAGTCCGCAACGCCGCGCCAGCTTCTCGTCCAAGCCCATTTCGACCGCCATCATCCCGGCCAAAAACGCGACTTCGATCGAGTGCCGCAACACGTTTTGACTGTAACTCGTGCGGAAGTAAAGCCGTCCCAACAGGTTGACGACGCGGTCGTTCAGCCCGTGAACGTCCGCCTCTTGGCACGCCTCGACGCCGGCCCGTTGCACGAACGCCTGAATTTCGCGGTTCGTTTGCGCGTACACCTCCTCGATGCGCGACGGATGAATCCGACCGTCGGCGATCAAACGCGTCAACGCCAAGCGCGCCGCCTCGCGACGAATCGCGTCGAACGCGCTCACGATCACGACGCCCGGCGTGTCGTCGATGATCACGTCGACGCCGGTGATCTTTTCGAACGCGCGGATGTTGCGCCCTTCGCGACCGATGACGCGGCCCTTCATATCGTCGTTCGGAATGTCGACCGTGCTGGTCGTCGATTCGGCGGTGTGCGCCGCCGCGTACCGTTGCAGCGCCGACAGAAGCGTTTCCCGCGCTTGCTCCTCGCAACGTTCCGCCGCCTGTTTTTCGTGTTTTAGGATGAGCGCGCCTTGTTCCTCGATCAGCTCTCGGTCGAGCTTTTTCAGGATAATATCCTTCGCCTCTTCCTTCGAAAGGTTCGCAAGGTCGTGCAAGACTTGGTCTTGCGCGGCGATCTTTTGTTCCAGCTCGACGTTCAGCGCCGTTTGCCGCGCGATTTTTTCGTTCAGCTCGCGACGCGTCGCCTCGACCGCCTTTTCCTCTTTGCGCAACTCGTCGGCCTGTTGGTCGAGCGCGTCTTGCCGCTTGTCGAGTTGGCGTTCTTTTTCGTTTTGCTCCGCTCGCGCCGCGCGTTTTTCGTTTTCCAACGCCTCTTTTTGGCGCATTTCCTTTTCTTTAAGTTCGATTTCCGCTTCGCGCCGATAATTTTCGGCGTCGAGTTTAGCGCGGCGCACAACGTCGTTCGCTTCGTCCTCCGCTTCTTTTTGGCGGAGCTTGTTCATATATTGCAGACCGAAGAAGACGCCGCCCCCGGAAAGAAGCGCCGCGCCCAAGGTCGAAATTGCCGTTACAATAGAATTCACCCGAATATCCTCGCGCTTTTGCGCGACGCCGCGGACGCGTTTCGGGCAACCGTCGAGCGCGAAAAAACGCCGCTCGCGAACGCCGACCCCAACGCCGACGCCCGACGCGACGAGAAAAGGATATTATTCGGCCTCCGACGGCCCATAAAATCGCGATTCAAGAAAAGCGCGTCCGACAATTTCCCCCAAAAAAACGCGAACCGCCGACGCTGCGCTCGACGTTGCCCGTTCTTTTAAAAGTCTCCGACGCCGACGAGCGCCGAATCGTTATCGCCGAGTCGCCCGCTCGGTTGCTCCGACGCGAAAACGACCCTTTCGCTATTTTAACAAAGATTCCCGGCGTTGGCAATCGAAAAATCGGAAATTTTCGGTCGTTTCAAGAAAAAAACGCCGCGACGTCGGCAAACTTGCCCAACGCCGCGACGTTTCGTATCGCCGTCGAAGAATCGACGCGCCTTCGTTAGTCTTCCATCACGTCTTTTTCGCGACTTTTGGCCAACTCGGTCGCCATTTCTTCGTATTTTTTCGTCAGTTCTTGGATCGATTCCTTCGCGTCGTCGCGCTCGTCCTCGGAAATCGCCTTCGCTTTTTCCTCGGCGTCGACTTGTTTGTTTCCGTCGCGGCGGACGTTGCGGATCGCGATTTTGCACTCTTCGCAGAGTTCGCTGATCATCTTCGCCATTTTGCGACGCACGTCGGTCGAAAGCGGCGGAATGTTCAAGCGAATGACTTTGCCGTCGCTGTTCGGCGCGTACCCGAGTTCGGAGTTGATAATCCCCTTCTCGATGTCTTTCAACGTTCCGACGTCGAACGGACGAATCAAGATTTGTTGCGGTTCCGGACAAGCGATCGTCGCGATCTGCTTGAGCGGCATTTCGGAACCGTAAGCGACGACTTTAACGCCTTCGACCAACCCGGGATTCGCGCGCCCGGTGCGGACGCCGGTCAATCCCTTGCGAAGTCGAGCGACCGCTTTGTCCATTCGGTCCTCGACGTCGAATAAAATTTCTTCCGTCGACATAATCGATACTTTCGTTTGGTAATCGGTGAAACAAGGCCCGCCGACCGACGCGCGGAAAGCGGCGCAAGAACCGCTCGCGACGGTCGCGTCAACGCGTCCGCCCTCGAGCGTCTTCCATTATTCGGCGCCGACTCGCATCGTCGACGCCCTTACCTTAACAATATAAAGCGAATTCGCCGTCGACGCAAGGAGCGGGCGCGATATTTTCCCAAAATTTCCTTAGGAAACCGCGCTTTCCGCTCCGTTTGCGCCGTTCGCGACGCGTCAACCGGCGACCGAGTTCTTCGAATCGTCCGAATCGTCGTCCTCGTACCCGGCGCCGTAGCCGTAACCGGCTCCGTAGCCGGCGCCGTAGCCGTAGCCGGCCCCGTAACCCGCGCCGTAGCCGTAACCGGCCCCGTAGCCCGCGCCGTAGCCGTAACCGCCGCCGTAACCGTAGCCCGCGCCGTAACCGCCGCCGTAGCCGTAACCGTAACCGTAATCGCCGCTTTGATCTTCTTCGGCGAATTCGTTGTAGAATCGGTGTTTGTCGTGGCAGTTGACGATGCAGCCCAAAATGTTCGCGCCGACTTCCGCCAACGCCTTGATCCCGGCGACGACGTCCGGACGTCCGCGGCGACGAACGCGGAAGACGTAGGTAACGCCGTCGACGCGGGTCGCCATCGACGCGGCGTCGGAAACGTACAAGGTCGGCGGGGTGTCGATCAAGACGACGTCGAATTTCGAACGCAATTCCTCGATCAGCGCGTCAAACTCGGCGCCCGCGACCAATTCGGCCGGATTCTTGCGCCGCGTCCCGGCGGTAACGACGGTCAAATTCTTAACCGGCGTCTGACGCGAGACGGCTTCGAGCGTCGTTTCGCCGCTCAACACGTTCGAAACGCCCTCTTTGTTGTCCAAACCGAACCACTTGTGAACGTCCGGTTTGCGCAAGTCGCAGTCGAGCAAAACGACGCGCTTGCCGGCTTCGGCGATCTTCACGGCGAGGTTCGAGAAGAACATCGTCTTCCCGTCGCTCGGGTGCGGACTCGTGTTCAAGACGACGCGACCGCGACCGTTCGACGGCTGATTGAAGAGGCGCGTGCGGATTTGACGGAACGTTTCGCACGCCGGGGCGTTCGGTTTATAGTACGCGAGCAATTCCGGGTCGGGCTTGCGAGCGTCGCGAGCTTCCTTCTTCTTTTTCGGGGTCGCGTCTTTCAACGCCGCTTTGAACGACGGCAACTGCGTCAAAATCGGAACGCGAAGCGCGCGGGAAATTTCGCTCGGCGAACGGAACGTCGCGTCGCAAACGTCGACCAAATAAGCCAACCCGAACCCGACGACAAAACCGAGCGCAAAACCGACGAACGCGAATTTAATCAAATTCGGGTAAACGGCGACGTAATTCAAACTCGGTTCCGCGACGCGCAGTTCGTGTTCGTCGACGTTGCTGACGAGCGCGAGGCTTTCCAAACTTTGCCCAAAGTTTTGGTGCATCGTTTTCAGCGACTCGAGCGCGACTTTTTTCGCTTCGAGTTCTTCGCGGTATTCGTTCATTTTCCGTACTTCGTCGTCGTAAGAACGCATATAGTCGTTCGTCTTCATTTGAATTTCGCTCAACTGCGCGATCTTCTGCCGAACGGCGTTCACGTACCCTTGGAAAAACTCGGGATAGTCGATGGTGCCGATCGAACCGACGTCGCTAATACTCGCCATCGTCTCTTCCAACTGCTTTTTCCGCAATGCGAGACGTTCTTCGAGTTCGATGACGTTCGGGTGCGACGGCCCGAACTTAAGGCGTTCCGCCGACAATTCGCCGTCGAGTTTGGCGACCTCTTCTTGTTCGCGTTGCCGCGCCGTGGTGGCCATCATACTTGCGGAGAGCGTTTCGGTGTCCTGCGAACCGCGCGCCGTGTTCAACATCGACATAAGAATCGTGTCGTTGTCGCTCGCGCCCAACATCGAAATGATTTCGTGCGTCGGCACGTCTTTAATATCGCGCCCCATCAACGCGTCTTCGAGACTATTCAAGCGCGTGTTCCACTTCATAATCTCGATGTCGATCTCGACTTGCCCTTCGCTCATCCCGATCAACCGCGCCAACAACGGGTTGTTGTCTTCGTTCCCGAAGTACGTGATGTCGGCGGCGCTCACCAAATCGAGCAATTCGCGCGTTTTCTCTTCGATTTCGACGTGCAGCGCGGCTTGGTGCTTTTCGATTTCCTTGCGCACAAACTCGCTTTTGTTGTTGTACGTCGCGTTGAAATATTTTTTAAACTCGTCGACGACGATCTGAACGATCAATTGCGCTTCTTCCGGGTCTAAGGTAACGCAAGAAACGGAGATGACGTTCGCGTCCTCGAAATCGCGTCCGTTGCCGCCCTTTTTAACGGAGAGCATTTTACGCAGCATTCCGATGGCGATCGCTTTTTTACGTCGCTCCTCCTTCGCCGCGACGGAGTTGCGGCGCGGTTCTTTTTTCGCGGCGTCCTCGACGACGGCTTCGCCCGCGTTTTCCGCGCCCTCCGCTTGCGCGTTTTGCGGTTCCGGTTCGACGGCGGCGTCCGAGCCCTTGCTCTCCGCGACCAACTTCGCGCTCGCCTCGACTTTCAAATTAAACTGCGCCTCGAAACGCGGAGCGTCTTGGCGATATTTCCCCAAGAGCGCGTCGCTCACCGGTTCCAAAATTACGTCGCTAACGATAACGGTGGAAAGGGTTTCGATATTATCGATTTTCGGTTGATTATTGGCCGCGCTCGTATGGTCGTAAGAACGCAGGAGCGCCGACGCGCTCGCCGACGGGAAATAAATCTCCACGCTCGACTCGTACTCTTTGGGCGTTACGGTGTATTTATAAACCGCCAACGCGCCGCCGACGATCGTCATCAGAACGACGATCCAAATTTGGCGACGCAAAATCCCCAAAATATCGAAGAAATTTAGATCGCGTTCGCCGCCCGCCATCCCGACTTGCGGAGCCGGGCCGCGCGGAACGTCGGCGCGACGGCGCGGAGCCCAAACGTCGGCGCCCTCGCCGCGCGTTTTTTTCGCGCTTTTCGGCGACGTAGCGCGCGCGGACGCCGCCGACTCCGACGCATTGTTTTTCCATTGTGGAGAATTGTTCGGAGAACCGTTCTCTATCGTCATTTTATTCATCCCAATTCCTAGTTGCGACTCTAAAAGTCCGACGCTTTCGTCGTTCGACGGCGCGGTTCCGTTCGCCGCTCCGTCGCGTTTCAAACGCCTTTTACGTTTATTTCATTATACTAAACGCTTTCCATCTCGAAAAGAGGAATTTCTACCGCGCGCCTCGACGTCGAAAATCGCCGCGTTCGGCGCGCGGCGCCTACAATTTCGTCCCGACGCCGCCGTTTGTTATTCGTTTTTCTTTCTTTTTCAACAAAATACGTAAACCTGATAATCTACAACGACCAAAATAGACAAAATACGACAAAACGCCGAATGAAACGTTATGCGTAACGCGCGTGTTTTAGGCAAGATAAACAAAATATTCCAATATCAAGCGCCGCGACTTTGGCCAAAATTTCTTAAAAAAATTCCTATTATTTTCTTTTTTCTCTCCCAACGCGCCTCCGCTTCGTTCGCCGTCGTCGACTTTTCGCAACTTATTCCGCCCTTTCTTTCGGCGCGCGACGGAACCTTTTTCGGCTAACATCGCCGCAAGAAATAAAAAAGGAGCCGATCGCTCGACTCCTTTTTTAATCGTTCGCTACCGAAATAGCCTAACGACGCTTAGCGTTGGACGCCGGAAACCGGTCGACGAACTTCATCGTCGTCGACGCCGAGAGCGACCGCCGTCGCAACCAACGCGCCGGCCAAGCCCAAAACGCCCCAGGTGTTATAATTTCGCCCAACCGAAGCCGGCGCTTGCGGCGGAAGTTGCGGCGCGTTCGTATACGGATTCGGACGCGCGACTCGCGGTTGACGCGGAATCGTCGGACGAGCCGCCGCGACGTTCGACGCGTTCGCCGGACGCAGACCGTTCGGCGTGATTTCGAACGAAAGATTCGCGCCTTCCGCCGGAACGCTTATTTGTTGCGCGCCGTAACGAACTTGCCCGTTCGGCGTCGTTTGTTCGACGGTAATTTCGTAATTACCTTCCGGCAAATCAAGGGTAATTTCAGCGTTTTCGCCTTCCGCGACAATTTCGCCTTCGGCGTTGGCAATCGTGTATTTCACGTTTTGCGCCAAGACCATTTGTTGGTTGGGGCCGCGATTTTGCAGGTTAATTTTAACGTCGGCGGCTTGAACCGACGCGACGGTCGCCATAGCCAACGCCGCAAACAACATCATTAAGGTACGTTTCATTTTCTCACCTAATTTCCTTAAACGGCAACCGAGCGCTGTTCGGTTAAAAAAGAGAGTCTTAACCTTCTAGCGCAAAAATCCGCTCTATCCACTAGTATTTTACACGCAAACGTCGGTTTTTGCAAGTCTTTTTTTATATTTTTTAGAAAAAAACATAAATTTTATTAAAATTTTACGCTCCGACGCGAAATTTTCCCTTTAAACGCAATTATCGATCGACGCAAAAACGCGAATATTTCCCGCTCGTTTTCGCCGACCGTTCGATTTTTGCTCAAACAAACCGTTTAAGCGTCAACTTTCGATTCGACGCCGCGCGTCTTCCAAGGAGCGCAACGCTTCTTTCGTTCGTTCGACGGCGGCTTGCAATTCGTCCGCGATCAACGTTCCGCGCTCCGCGAGAATCGCGGCGACCGACTCGTAATACCAAATCAAATCGCCGGCGCCGCCCTTGAAACGCGACAACGTCGCCTCGCCCCCCGCGATTTTTATCGCTCGAACAAGCGACGTTATATTGTCCAACTTGTCGCACCCGCTCACGAGCGCGGCGGCTTCGGAGCCGGTTCGCAAGTGCGCCAAATACGCTTCCTTACGTTCGCGCCAAGGCGCCTTGCGGTTCGCGTCGGCGGTCGTCGAGTCGGAAGTCTCCAGCACGACGTCGGCGACGAAATCGCCGAACCGCTCGCGAATAATCGCCTCGGTTTCCATTCCCCCGCAATCTTCGACCGCGTCGTGCAGGAGCGCGGCGATCGCGACGTCCTCCGAAGCGCCGAAATCGAGCGCCAAACCGGCGACGCGGAGCAAATGCGACAAATACGGAACGCGCCCGACTTTGCGCAACTGTTCGCGGTGAAGTTCGGAAGCGAACGCGAACGCCTCGTAAAAACGCTCGCTCAACGGCCCGGCCCCAAAATCTTCGCTAATTTTAGTCGTCATTTCCTGTTCTCGTTTTTCAAACGTTCAACCGAAAAATTTTAACCAACCGGGCGGCTTCCGCTCTTTACATTTCTTATTTTTTCACATTTTCGCGTCGGCGTCAAGTAGGTTCCGCGCATCTCCTACTTTTTTTGTCGATTTTCTCGATTATTTCGCCGACGTCGACGTTAATCTCGGCGTCGATTCCCGCGTTCGGGCTTTTCAAACTTATCTTTCAACTCGATCGCGTCGAGTTCGACCGTTCCAACGCCTTCGAGAATCCCGATTTGCAGCGACGCTTCGGTCGCGCGACGCGGCACGGCGATCTCTTCGCTCATTTCGCGCCAATCGAACGTTCCCGCCGACGCGGCCCAAAGGATTTCGTCGGCGATCGGCTTGCGATTGCGGTCGAAAAAGACGATTCGCGCCAACGGAACCGTTTGTCGGCCTTCGGTCGCTTGCAAGTCGAGGGCGCGCGCTTGACCGGTCAGGACGATTTTCTTCACTTTCGTCCCGTCGACCGGAACAAACTGTCGCAAATGACAGTACATTTCGCGTTCGCGCTGACGCTCTTTAAGATTCGCGAAATCGCCCGAAAGTTCCCGACGGTTTTCCGGGAGCGTCGCCGCCGCGAAGCGCGCTTCGTTGCGGTCTTTTTTGCGATGTTCTTCTCTTACCGAAGCGTTGTCGCAAACGCAAACTCGGCTTCCCTCCGGCGCGTCGTCTCGTTCGGCGACGTAAACGTTTCGCGTCGCGTACCAGCCGACCGGCGTCGGGAGGCGCGGCGGAAGTTCGATCGCCAACTCGTTCGACTTCTTTTCGTCTTTTTTATCGGCGGAATCGTCGCTTTTCGTTTCTCTTTTTTGCGCGGTCGTTTTGTCTTCGCTATTTTCCCCATTTTCTCGCGACGCGACGAGCGCGGAGCGGACAATTTCCTCGAACCCGCCGCCGACGACGCTCGGTTTCGCCGGGTCGGGAAGGTCGACGCGCTTTTCCTCCGCTTCGCCGGTCATCGGAACGAAGCAGATTGGAATCAGCTCTTTGCGTTCGATTTTACCGTCTTTCTTTTCGCAAAGAACGAAATACTGTTGGTACCGTTCGCCGACCGGGATAATCAACTTGCCGCCCTCTTTGAGTTGGTCGAGGAGCGGTTGCGGCACGTCCTCCGGCGAACAGGTAACGATAATCTTATCGAACGGCGCGGCTTCCGGCCAACCTTGGTACCCGTCGCCGACGCGAACGAAGACGTTGTCGTATTCGAGCTTTTTCAGCGTTTCGGCGGCGCGTCGCCCGAGATTCTTGACGATTTCGATCGAGTAAACTTCGGAAACCAAACAGCTTAACACCGCCGCTTGGTACCCGCTTCCCGTCCCGATTTCCAAAACGCGGTCGGTCGGTTGCGGGTCGAGCGTTTCCGTCATATACGCGACGATAAAGGGCGCGGAAATCGTTTGCCCGTCGCCGATCGGGAGCGCGGCGTCTTGATAAGCGTATTCGCGGAACTCTTTAGTAACGAACTCGGCGCGCGGGATTCGCGCCATCGCCTTCAAAACGCGAACATTGCGCAGTTCCTTCGTTGGAATCAGCTCTTCAAGCGTCATTCGGAGCGCGTCCGGGACGACCGGGTATTTCGCGTCGAGTTCTTGCGGCGTTCGCGGTTCGAGCGGCGACGTCGGCGGCGGCGTCAAAATCCCGGAGTCGGCGTTCGGCTTGGCCGTCGTCGACGTTTTTCGGGTCGTCGGCTTCTTCGCCGATTCTTTTTTCGGCGCGGCTTCCGCTTTTTTCGTCTCTTTCTCCGGCGTCGCGACTTTTTCGACGCTCGTCTTTTCCGGCGCCGGTTTCAAGGTAACGCGTTGCGCCGACGCGACGTCCGCGCTCATTCCCAAACTCGCGACCAACGCCGCGCTCAAGCCCCAACGTTTCATTCGTTCCGGTTCCTTATTTTTGCGAAAAGTCTCGTCGCGATAAGACGACGGCGCCGGAAGCGAACGAACCGGCGCCGTTTTAAAGCGTTTTATTTCAACAGGTTTAAGCGGTAATTCCGCGCGTCAACGTCATAAACGCCGTTTCCAAGTTGACTTCTTCTTCGCGGAAAGAGCGAATTCGGAAACCGCGCTCGATCAGCCGCGTCAAGAGCGCGGAGTAATCGTCGAGCCCCTTCCCTTTTTCGATCAACACCCGAAGCGCGTCGTTTTTCGTCTTCTCGACCGACTCGACGACCGCGTCGTCGGTAAGGAACTTCGCGCATTCGTCGATTTTCTTCCCGAAATTTTCGTCTTGCGGCTCGGCCAACTCGACTAAAACGACGACTTGGTCGCGAACGCGCTTCATCACGTCTTCGACGCGAGCGTCGACGAGGAGTTCGCCGCGCTCGATAATCCCGACTTTATTGCAAACGTCGGCCAATTCCGGGAGAATATGGCTCGAGACCATAATCGTTTTACCGCGACCGCCCAAACGTTTCAACAATTCGCGAATCTCGATGCGAGCGCGCGGGTCGAGCCCGCTGGCCGGTTCGTCGAGAAGCAACACTTGCGGGTCGTGCAGCAGGACGCGCGCCAACCCGAGCCGCTGCGTCATCCCGCGGCTTAAGCTCGTTACCAACGCTTCGCGTTTATACCCCAAATCGACGAGTTCGAGAACCTCGTTGCAAATTTTGCGACGCGCTTCGCCCCGCACTCGGTACGCCGCCGCGAAAAATTCGAGATACTCGATCACCTTCATATCGTCGTAAACGCCGAAAAAGTCGGGCATAAAGCCGATTAAGCGTCGGATTTCCTTCGGTTTCGTATAAATCGACAAACCGCAAACATACGCTTCGCCGTAAGTCGGTTGCAGAAGCGTCGCGAGCATTTTCATCGTCGTCGTTTTTCCGGAACCGTTCGGGCCGATGAAGCCGAAAAGGTCGCCTTCGTTCAACTCGAGCGTTAAATTTTTCAACGCGAAAAGTTTTCCGTACTGCTTCGTTAAGTCTTCGGTTTTGATCATCGAACGCGGCCCAACTTCTTTCTTATTTTATTCGCCCTTATTTACTCGGCGTTTTTTTTATTTCTCAATCTCGTTTCCGACGCGCTAACGCTTCATCGCTCGGCGCCGGGCGCCGCGCCGCGACGCAACGGAAGAATCAAACGAACGACGACCGTTCTTTTCGCCGCCTCGATCTCGCCGTCGCTTCCGCTCGACGTCGCGACGGTCGGCGTCGTTTCCTCGCTCGACCCGAACAAACCGAACTTCTCGACGGCAAGTTCCGCGTCCGTTTTCTCTTTTGCGGAACCGGCTCTCGACGGCGCCGCGTCTTCGAGCGGTCGATATTTTTCGGCTTCCGGATCGACGATCGTCCCGTAAACGACGGCGCGTCCGCAACGAATCAAATCGCTCAAATCGACGTCGCCTTGGAGTCGCTTTTCGAGTCCGTAAGTTTCGAGCCCGCCGCCGAGATTGTAAAAAGACGCGGCGCGCAAAATATACGGAACGCGTTGCGACGCGGCGTTGTAATCGGTCGAATTCCAGCGTTCGGCGCGTTCGGTCGGAACCGAACTTCGATGTTCGTTCAAAACGCGACGCGTTTCCAATCGAATCGCCGAGCGTTCCAATTTCGTTTCGCCCGGCGCGAGCGTTCCCAACGAATACGCCCCGCCCGAGTAAAGAACGAACGCCGAATAAATCGGAACGTCGAACGGATTGACGATCGTCCCGCGCAAACCGAGTCCGTCGTCGTAAAGGTCGCCGCGCGGCGGTTCGGCTAAACGTCCCGTCCAACGTCCGACGAAACTTTTGCTCGACCGCGCCAAGAACGGAACGTCTTTCAAGCTCGCCGTCGACTCGGCGGTCGCGGCGCCCGCGTACGGAACGTCCCAAACGCGCGGCGCAAACGTTTGCTGCTCCGCTCCGCCGACGCCGTTTCCGGAAAGGGGCAACGGCGTTAAGGTCGCCGTCGGCGCGTCGACAAATTTCGCGTCTTTTCCGAACGCCGACGCGTCGCCGGGCGCGAACGTCAAATCGCGCCGTCCGTCTCGCGGCGAATAGAGCCCGAACCAAGAGACGTTGCGAACGACGCCGCTTTCGACGTCGACGTCGATTAAGTCGACTTGATTCAAACGCGGTTCGCTCGTTCGCGTCGCGCTCGTCGTCCAAACGGCCAAAACGCCGAACAGAAGAACGAACGTCGGAAACGTCGCCCAAGTCGTCGACGGTCGTTTAAAAAACTTTTTCGCCAAGAACCAGTCGAGCGGGCCGACAGCCAACAAATAAACGAACGCTAAAATAAGCGCCAACGCGAAGGACGGCGCCGCGACGCCGTCGAAAACGTCGTTCGCGCTGCGCAACTGTCCGGAAATATCGCGATATCCTCGTTTAACGTAAACCGGCGCGTCGGCGGCGCCCGACGTTCCCGCCGACGTTATCCCTAAAATTTTCGCCCAAAGAATACCGCGCCCCGCCCAATTCGAAAAAGGCGGCGTCGATAAATCGGCGGCGAAAAACGAAACCGTTCCCAACCCGACCGGACGCTCGACAAAAAGGGGCGTTTCCGCTTCCAACATTCCGACGACGGCGTTCGGTTTCAACTCGGAAACGACGGGAACGCGCAAGTAAGGCGCCGCTTTCGTTCCGGTCATCGCGAGATTTTTGACGCCTTCCAAGTTCGCCAAAAGCGAATTAACGACGCGGAACTCGTGCGCCGCGTCGGCGACTTTAGCGCCCGGAGAAAACGCGAAAAGCGCGCCGCCCTCTTTTATCAACGCCGGCGAGTTCGCGCCGGCGAGCAAGACGACGTCGCCGCCCTCCTCGAGCCAACGTTCGATCGCAACGATTCGCGCGTCGTTCGGGTCGAGGTCGGCGAAAATTTCCGGTTTTTCGGTCGTTAAAATTAAGCGTTCGAACGCTTCGTAAGAACGACGATCGGTCGGCGCTTCGTCGAGCGAATCGAGCGTTACGACCGTCGGTCGGCGCGTTTCGCTCCACCGCAACGTCGTAAACGCGTCTTGAAGTCCGATTTCGTCTTGCCCGACGACGAGATAAAGCGGTTTCGACGCGGAAGCCGGCTCGTTAAAAACGGTCGCCGATTCGGGCGAACGCGGGCCCGGTTCGAACGTTTGCTCGACCGTCGCTCCATTCGCGGCGGCGCAACGCAACGTCAACGCCGCGTTCGCTTTCGGCAACACCGTCGAAAATTCGACGCGTCCCGCTTCGTTTTCGGCGGCGGTCGGCGTTTTGACGACGACAAACGGCGTTCCGTCGGAGTCGAGCGTTTCCAACTCGACCCGTTCGGCGTTACCTTCCCAAAGCGCGACGACTTTCGTTTGAAAGCCGTTTTTGTAAACGCCGTCGACGCCGACTTTAACGGCGACCGCTTTTAACGCGTTCGCCGGAACCGTCGTTTCCTTTTCGGCGCCCGACGCCGAGCAAACGCTCGCGACCGTCAGCAAGATGAACAACGTTGCGACAAATAGCGACGTCGCACGCCGTCGGCTCGCGACCGTTAAGGTTTCGTTTTTGTTCGTTCGTCGCCCCATTTTTTCCCCGTTTGTCGTTTCGTCGCCTAACGCGCCGTTTTTCGTTTAACGCTTTGCAATGAACAAGTCGCCGCTTCCGTTTTCGCGCGCCGTCAAGGTTTTTCCGAATCGGGACACTCGCAAACGAGCTTGCCGCACCCGGGGCAACCGGTTCCGTATTTATCGGCCAACGCTTTATTTAAGTCGACGTCGACGACGTTGGCGATCGTTGTCAACCAAGCGAAAACGTCGGCGAATTCTTCTTCCCGTTCCTTTTGCGTTCCGTCGCGCAACGCGGTCGCAAGCTCGCCGACTTCTTCCATCAACCACATAAAAGTTCCGGCGACGCCGCGTTCGCGGTCTTTTTCGACGTACATTTTTCGAATCAACGCTTGAAAATCGGGAATGGAAAGTTCCTTGGTCGGCGCGACCGGCGCGTCGTTTTTCGTTTCTTGCTTTTGCATCGTTCGTCGCTCTTAGAAACCGTCGTTTCTTAACATTTCTTATTTAAGCGCTTACCGCGTTTATTTTCCTCGGCGGAGGAGCGGCGACGACGGCGGTCGCTTCTCCCCCGTTTTTATTATACCGAAAAGCGCGCGTTTCGCAAGCGGAGCGCCCCGTTCTTTTTAACGCGTTTTCAACGCGTCGGCAAATCCGGGCGTTGCGAAAACGTCGATTTTTTCGGCGGTAAACGGCGGTTCCGCGTCGTTTTTGACGCGATAAAGAAGCGTTTCGATTTTTTCCAAACGCCCTTCCGCTCCCGTCGCTTTTGCGTCGGCTCGCTTCAAACGTTCGAGAAGTTTCGGCGTTTCGTCAAGTCCTAAAACGCAAACGGCGCTCGCCAACGCGTCGGCGGCGGTCGCGTCGGCGGCGACGACCGTCGCGACGCAACGCCGCGTCAACGGTTCGCCGGTTCGCGGGTCGATAATGTGCGAATATCGAACGCCGTCGATTTCCAAAAAGCGATTGGCGTCTCCGGACGACGCGACGCCGACGTTCGCCAACGTTTGGTAAAACGCCGATTCTCCGTCCTTTACGAGCCCGGCGATTCCGATCGTCCAACCGTCTTTTCCGGGCGGCGCGGCGCCGAGTCGCAAATCGCCTCCCGCGTCGACCAACGCCGATTCTATCCCGAGCGTTCGCAACGTTTCCAACGCTTCGTCGAGCGCGAAACCTTTCGCGATTCCGCCGACGTCGAAACGTACTCCCGGCGCGGTTTCGACGCCCGCTTCGGTCAGGTTCCACCCGCCGAGCCCGACCGTTTTTTTCGCCGCTTCAAGGATTTTTTCCGGCGGACGTTCGTTAAAGTAACGGCTTCTGCGCCAAAGTTTTACGACGGGCCCGACGGTCGCGTCGAAAGCGCCGTCGGTTAAAACGCAGAAACGCCGCGACTCTTCCAAGGTTCGCCGCAAATCGTCGCTAATCGCGACCGGCGCGCCGTTTTTTCCCGACTCGCGACAAACGCGAACGATTTCGCTTTCCGAATCGTAATCGGAGAGCGCGGCGTTGAGTTCGTCGAAACGTTTCCAAACGGCGGTCGCGGCGGCGTTTGCGGTTTCAGCGTCCGGCGCGTACATTATAATTCGCGTCGGAACGCCCATTTTCTTTTCGGCGGCCTCAAACCGTTGCCAATTCGAGGTTCCCGCCGCGACGCCGTCTTCCGTTTTTCCCGCGTTCGTCGCGCTCGACCGTTTCCAGCCGACGCTCAAGGCGAAACCGCCGCAAAGCGCGCTTATAAACGTCCGTCTTTTCATCGTTTAAGCGTTCCCCATTTTTAGGTTAACGGCATAATGACGTAAGAGTAACCGTCGGAAGTCTCGAAAAGAGCCGGTTTATCCGCAAGGAAATAGAACGAAACCGTTTCTTCCGGCGCGAGACACCGCAAAAAGTCGCTCAAAAACTTCGAGTCGAGGCGCAGCGCGGTCTTTTCGTCGTCGTAAGAAATCGGAATTTGAACGCTCGATTCTCCGATTTCCTCGCCCGCCGCCGCGACGACGACTTTGCCCGACTCAAAATTGAGCCAAACGCCCGGTTTCTTTTCCGACGCGACAATCTCCGCTTGACGCACCGCCGACGCGAGCGGGCCCGCGATAAAATCGACCTTTTTGCGCCCGCTTTTTTCCGGGAAAATCGCGCGCCAATTCGGAAAACGCCCGTCGATCAGAGTGCTGGAAACGACGAAAGAACCGATTTTAATCAGCGCTTGGCCTTCGTTGACCGCGACCAACGCTTCGTCGACGTCGCCGAAAGCGCGTTCGATCAAATTCAACGTACGCGGCGGGAAAATCGTTTTATTCTCCGATTCGTGTCCGCCGACCGCTTCCGCGACGCCCTCTTGGAACGCAAGCCGCCGTCCGTCCGTCGCGACCGCCGAAACGCGGTCGGCGACAAAATTCATTAAAACGCCGCCCAACGCGTAATGCGAATTTTCCGCGTCGATCGCAAACGCGGTGCGCCGAATCATTTCGCCGAAAACTTTCGTCGGAATCTTGTGATACGTTTCCGCGTCGAAAGAGGCGACCGGCGGAAAATCGCTCGCTTCGCAAGTCGTTAGTTGATAACGGAAGTTTTCGCCGGTAACGGTTAACGACGTGCCCTCCGCTTCGATAACCGCTTCTTCCGTCGTCGTTTCGGCGAGAATCTTGCGCAATAACTTCGCGGGAAGGATAACGTCGCCCGTCTCCTCGACGGTAATCGCGTCGCCTTGCGGTATTTCAACGCGAACGCCGACGTCGCCGTCGGTCGCCGTTAAAAGGACGCTCGAATCGACGGCGGATAACTTTACGTTTTGCAACGCGGGACGCACGTCGCGAGTCGCGGCAAAAGACGCGGTCAACGAAAATAGCGGCAAAAATTTGTCGCGGCGACAACGAATCTTCATAAAAATCCTCGTTTTTACTCGGTGAAAGTGCAATTAAGCGGCGGCGTATTTTTCGGTCTTATCTTAACAAAACGCCTCGTATCCTTGTTATCGACTTTTGGAGCGCGATTTTTAACAAAAAAGCAAACAAATAAAATCCGTGAAATATGACGGGGAGTAAAACCTAGAAGAAGATAGATGTTTAAGGCGGGCGCGAAAAATAAGCGTAAAAACATATAATAAATAATAAAAATATAGTAGTATTAGTAGAGATAAATTAAAGATATGTAAACAACTCGCAACGGAGTGTTGTAAAAAGCGTAAAATAAAATAGTTAATAACGCATAATAAAAGTGCAGAACTGGAAAAGTAACTGTTAAAAGTGTGTAAGATGTATGGAAATGTAAAAACATTGAAAAAGAATAAAATCGGAAGAATTCAGGAAAATACGAAATTAAACACATAAATTTTCAAGAAACATACAGGTTATGCAATGGAAGGACGCGCTTAAAAATCGAAAAGAAGGCGGGGGAAGCGGTGAAAAAAATAGAAACGCAAGGCGGATTGGAAAGACGGCGGCTCGTCGCGATAGGTAGAAAAGTTGGCGACGTCGTTATTTTGATTGGGCGGGCGCGTCGAGTAAACGAGGCGTTCCGTCGGCGGCGGAGATCGCGAAGCGTTTAATGTTTCGATCGCCTTGAACGACCGCGAGCAGTTCGTCGTTGGGAAGAAGTTCGAGTTGAGGAAGAAATTGCAGAGAAGAAACGTCGGACGCGAAAAAGCGGGCGAAGTCGCGAGCGCGGAGTTTCCAAACTAAGCGTCCTTGCGCGCGCAGATCGAGCGCTAAGAGTAAATCGTCTCGGCGAACGAAAGGCGAGGCGGCGCCTTCCAAGGGAACGCGCGACGCGTCGTTAAGGAAAAAATAAGCGCGCCCAAAAAATTCCGTCGTCGGCGCGAACGAGTCGGCGGAAGTCGCGCTAAGTCGAGAAGGCGCGACGTTTCGCCGAGAAGAAAGCCGGAAGACGACGCCGTCGTTCGACCAAAGCGGAAGAGGACGGTTAAGTTCCCAAGCGGAAACGCTTCCGTTTTGACGGTCGACAATCCAACGGGCGTTCGAGCCGACGTAATAATCGACGTAAGCAACGGAAACGCAAGGGGAAAGGACGGCGCTTTCTTCGTCGACGTCGGGCGCGGGACGCGCTTCGTAACGACTAAACGGCGTCGCGAGGGCGAGCGCGATAAAACCAAGGCGAAGGCTGCGTTTCATAAACGTTGCGACGGCGTAAGCACGTTTAAAACGTTGATAAAGCGGAGGTTGGAAAATGACGCGGCGAAACGTTTTATTGATATGCGGCGCCGTGTCGACTTTATTTCTTGGGGCGTTGTGGCGCGTGTTGCGTCGCGAAGTAGTATGCGACGCCGAGAATCGCGACGCCGACGGCCGCTAAACGGTACGCGACGCCGATCGTCGCGCCGTATCCTGCGCTAAACGCCGTCGTCGTATCGGTTTTGAAGAGCGGGTAAAGTTCGTCGAGAAAATATTCGAACGGCCCGGCGCTCAACGGAATCGTCGAGCCGACGTTAGCGGAGCAGTAAAGGACGAAATGGTCGATTAATGAAGGAACGTCGCCGTAAAGTCCTGCGGCGAAACAGTATAAGGCGACGGAGAAAAGCGAGTGAACGCCGAGCGTCGCGACAAACGCTTTAAAGAGCGTCGTTTTGCGACGTCGGTAAAGTAGCGTCGCGGCGGTCGCTTTTTGGAGGAGCGCGCCGCCCAAGGGAAAAGCGCCGGCGATTTTTTCGCGTCGAGCGCGGCGGCTCGGCGGGACGACGACGCAGGCTAAAAATATTGTCGACGCAAGCGTTAGGGCGATTAAGACTTGCGTTGTGAAACGCGCGAGCGGTTCCGGTTTCGCGTAAAACCCGGAAGCAAACGCAACGCAGAGCCCCAAAACAAACATCGCGTAAAGTCCTATAAAACGGTCGATTACGACGCTCGCCGTCGCCGCGTCGGCGGAAATCGACGTCTTCTTGGCGACTAAAACGATTTTGGTCGCGTCGCCTCCGACGACTCCAAGCGGCGAGAGATTGAACGCAAACCCTAAAAAACCAAATCTTAAAGCGTCGCGAAGCGAAAGCGAAACGTCGAGCGCTTGCACTAACGCGCGCCAGCGAACGACGGTAACGGTTGTGGCGATAAAACTGAATAGAAAACCGGCGCCTAAAAAAAAGACTCCGCGAGCGTCGACGCGCAGATCGGAGAACGCGGCGCCCTGCAACGCTCGAACGGTTAAAAAGGAGAAAAGAGCTAGGATAAGCGCAAGTTTAACGGTTGCGATGAATATTTTCTTTAACATAAAAACGAAGCGCGTCGCGGCGCGAAGTTTCGACGGAGCGTGGCGGGGGCGAACGGAGCGGGGGCTCCAACATTGCTTTTTCATTGTAAACAATAAGGAATAACGCGCAAGTCCCGGGGGCGGGGCGGACGGCGACAATATCTTGAGTTTTTTTAAGGCGCTTCTTTAAAAAAATAAATTTTAGGTTATAATGTAGAAGTTGGGAATCCTACTTGGAATTTCTGCGAATTGAGGAAAAATAGAGCGTTTTTAACGTTCGAACCGGCGATTCCGTTCGGTAAAAAAAAGCGGCGTAAAAAAGACTCTTTAATCTTCGGTAAGCGTTCGGACGAAAACGTTATCCGACCGGCGAGCGACGGCGAAAAAGTCGGCGGCGTCGCGGCGAAACGTGGACGAGAATTAAAAATGGAGAGACGAGGCGAAATGGGCTCTTCTTTGCGAAACGTCAGTCGGGAAACGATCGAAGCGATCGTTCGTCAAATTCTTCGCGACGCCGGGGGCGCGTCGAGCGCCGAGGTCGCGAACGCGGTCGTCGGAGCGTTGGGCGGTCAAGCGCCCGAGCCGGTCGTTCAGCCGCGCAAGTCGGAACTCGTCGTCAGCATCTCGGCGCGTCATATTCACCTGACCGACGCCGACGTTGAAACGCTCTTCGGCAAAGGCCGAACGCTGACGAAAATGAAAGACCTCTATCAAGACGGTTTCTTTGCGGCGGAAGAAACGGTGATGCTGATCGGCCCGCGCAAACGGATGTTGCCGTCGGTGCGTATCTTGGGCCCGACGCGAAAAGAGTCGCAAGTCGAATTGTCGTTCACCGACGCGATCTCGCTGGGGATCGACGCGCCGGTGCGCGAAAGCGGCAAGCTCGACGGTTCGCCCGGGTGCGTTTTGGTTGGCCCGGCGGGCGTCGTCGAACTGAAAAAAGGCGTTATCCGAGCGGCGCGACACGTCCATATGGGCCCGGAAGACGCGGCGTATTACGGCGTCAAGGACAAGGATATGATGAAGTTGCGCGTCGAGTCGAACGATTGCTCGCTCGTCTTTGAAAACGTCCTGGTGCGCGTCGGCAAGGGAATCAAGCTCGAAGTTCACCTCGATACCGACGAAGGGAACGCGGTCGACCTCGAACACGCGACGAAAATCGAGTTGCTGAAGTAGTCGACTAAAATAAAGCGGCGCTAACTTTCGCGGGGGGAGAAACAATGTTGGTTTTAACGATTAACGAAGTCCCGGGCGCGCAAATCGAACGGGCGTTGGGGCTGGTTCAAGGTTCGGTCGTTCAAACGAAACACGTCGGGCGCGACTTCTTCGCCGGGTTGAAGTCGATCGTCGGAGGCGAGTTGGCCGGATATACGGAACTGCTAAACGAAGCGCGGCAAATCGCGACGCGGCGAATGATCGACCGAGCGACGGAAATAGGCGCGGACGCGATCGTCGGCGTTCGGTATACGTCCGGCGAAATCGCGCAAGGCGCTTGCGAAGTGTACGCGTATGGAACGGCGGTCGCGTTGAAAAAATAGGCGCGCGTTGTAAAAAGCGGCGTTAAAATAAGTGAAATAAAGAAAATAAAACGTTAATAGGGAATAAAACGACGGTCGCGAGTCGGACGGCGGCGCTCGAAAGCGGCGGCGAAAGGCGAACGACTCGACATTATTAATAATACGGGAGAACTATAATGGCAAAACCGATGCAAGCGTTGGGAATTCTCGAAGGCAAGGGCTTCATCACCCTGTTTGAAGCGACGGACGCGATGATGAAAGCCGCGAACGTCGAATTTCTCGGTTGGGACAAACCGGGTAGCGGGATCGTTACCGTCTTCGTTACCGGCGACGTCGCCGCCGTCAAAGCCGCGACCGACGCCGGCGCCGCCGCCGCGTCCCGCATCGGCGAAATCACCGGCGTTCAAGTCATCCCGCGTCCGAACGGCGACGTTGAAAAAATCTTGCCGCAAATCAAAAAATCCGCCTCGAAGTAATTAAAACGAACATCAGCGTTCGTTTTTCGAGCGCGACGGCGCAAGAAAAAGCATAAAAACGAAAATAAACGCTAAATACGAAGGAAATAAAAATGAACGACGCTATTGGATTGATTGAAACGAAAGGCGTTCTCGCTCTCGTCAACGCGACCGACGCGATGGCGAAAGCCGCCGACGTCGAAGTGGTCAAACGCATTCAAATCGGCGGCGGGCTCGTTACGACCGTCGTTCGCGGCGACGTCGGAAGCGTTCGCGCCGCGGTCGACGCCGGCGCCGCGGCCGCGCAAGCGGTCGGCGAATTGGTCGCCGCGCACGTCGTCCCGCGTCCGGCCGAGGGCGTGATCGAAGCGTTCACCGCTTGAAGTAAAGCGGACGAAAAAAAACGTTCGCGTCGTTGATTAATGGCGAAAGTCTTTAACGAAGCGGCGCGAGCGTTCGAACAACGTTGGAAACAAGCGTTTTAAACGATTAAAACGTAAAATTTTCAGCGTATAGGGGCGTTTTGCGCAAACGCCGGTCGAATCGAACTCGAAAAGTGAAAACGAGGAGCCAAAGCGATGAAAATTTTGGTGGCGAACTTAGGGTCGACCAGCTTCAAGTACAGTTTGTACGATATGGACGGCGAAAAGCTATTGGCGCGAGGTCGCGTCGAGCGTATCGGCGAAGCGTCGAGTCCTTGCCAAATTTCGATCGGCGACTTTAAAAAGGAAGAAAGCGTCTCGGCGCCGAATCACGGCGTCGCGGTGCGCGAGTGTTTGCGCCAGTTGACCGACCCGGAAACCGGTTGTTTGCAAAGCGCGGACGAGATCGCCGGAATCGGTTTTAAAGCCGTTTTCGCTTACGGTTACACCGGCGTTCAACCGGTAACCGACGAGCTTCTCGCGGCGATGGAAGAGTTCAACGCGGTTCTTCCGGCGCACAACCCGCCTTACGTCAAAGCGATGCGCGAGTTGAAGGAAAAACTTCCGGAAATTCCGCTTGTCGCGGCGTTTGAAACCGGTTTCCACGAAGAGATTCCGGCGCGCAACCGTTATTACGGCGTCCCGTTCGAATGGGCGGAAAAATATGGCGTCCGACGTTACGGTTTCCACGGCGCGAGCCATCGTTACATCGCGACCCGTTGCCGCGAGCTGTTCGGCGCCGACCGTCGAATCGTCAGTTGCCACCTCGGCGGCTCGAGTTCGATTTGCGCGATCGCCGACGGGAAAAGCCGCGCGTCGAGTATGGGCGGAAGTCCGCAAACCGGGCTCCTGAACAACAATCGTTGCGGCGACTTCGACCCGTTTTGGTGTTCGTATTTGACGAAGAAAACGGGCGTTTCGCTCGACGAACTCCTGCAAACGCTCGCGACGAAGAGCGGTTTGCTCGGGCTTAGCGGCGTTTCCGGCGATATGCGCGACCTTTCGGAAGCGCGTTCGCAAGGGAACGAACAAGCGGCGGTCGCGTTCGACGTGTTCGTCGGCGACGTCCGACGTTACCTCGGCGCGTCGTTGGTCGAACTCGGCGGTTCGGACGTCGTCGTCTTTACCGGCGGCATCGGCGAACACCGAACCGAAGTGCGCGAAGCCGTTTTGAACGGTCTCGAAGACTTGGGAATCGTTCTCGACCTGGACGCGAACGCGAAAGCGCTCGGCGTCGAAGCGAAGATTAGCGCGCCGTCGAGCCGCGTCGAAGTTTGGGTCGTTCCGACGAACGAAGAAATTATCGTCGGGCGGCAAACGAAGACGCTCCTCGAAGAGCGCGGCGCTTGATTTTAGGGGCGAACAATGTTTATTGCGAAGGTGGTCGGCTCCGTCGTCGCGACGCAGAAAACGGAGTCGATGCGCGGCTCTAAGTTGTTGATGATCGAGCCTTACGTCATCGACCCGAAGTCGCGCGACCGATTAATAACGACGAGCCGTTCGTTGATCGCCGTCGACGTCGTCGGCGCCGGGCAGGGACAGTACGTCCTCGTCGTGCAGGGGTCGAGCGCGCGGATGACGCCGGAAACGAAGCCGCTTCCGGTCGATTGCACGATCATCGGCGTCGTCGATACGGCGACGGTCGGGAAAACGTCGTTGCCGCTCGACTGAACGGCGTTCGGCGCAAATTTGACGAAAAAAGATAAAATTTAACGGTTTTAGCGAAGATTAACCGTAATCGCCGCTAAAATCGACCAAAATAAAAGAGAATTAGCGGGAACGACGATGCGACGACGACGGACGAATCGTTCGGAAGCGGAGAGCGGAGCCAAACGGCGCGCTCGACGGCGCTTCGAGTCGGAGCGAAAGCGTTCCTTTCATCAAGGGAGCGATAATAAAATGGCGGAAATTAACGAATCGCTTGTTCGCAGCGTCTTGCAAGAAGTGTTGTCGCGTTTGGGCGACTCGGCGTCG
>JAFSDX010000139.1 GCA_017436025.1 Thermoguttaceae bacterium | reverse complement strand
GCCGACTCGACGCGACCGGCAAACTCGACCCGCTCGTCTATTCCGCGCGACCGTCAAACGCGCCGCGTTTCCCGCCGCTTTACAGGGCAAATAGCGGTATCTGCAACAGCTCGCCGTCTTTCAGCGCCGATTGGCGCCCGACGAAGCCGCGCCGATCGCCGACTCGACGCGACCGGCAAACTCGACGCGACCGTCGCCGCTTTACAGCGTAAATTGCGGAATCTTCAACAGTTCGCCGTCTTTCAGCGCCGATTGGCGCCCGACGACGCCGCACATCGTCGTGTTCAGCGCGACCGCGACGTTCACCAACGGATTTCGGTCGAGCAAAATCGCTTCGATAAAGTCGTTCGTCAGGTAGCCGTGCGACCCGCCGTGTCCGCCCGCGCTCATGTTCGGCGGAAGCGCCGGTTTGCGCAGGTTCAGCTTCGCGACCTTTTCTTGAATTTCCGGGTGCGACGTCGTGAATTTGCTCTGCTCGCCGTAAGCGCCGAACTGCCCGCGCATCCGCCCGACTTCGCCGCCCCAGCTCGAGCCGGACGTGTCGAAGCTAACGATCATTCGCGCCATTCCGCCCTCGGTCGTGCGGAAAAGACCGACTTCCGTTCCGAAGCAGTTCCCGTATTTGTTGTTTTGCGGTTGGCGCGCCTCGACGACGCTCGGTTTCCCCATCGCCGAAACTTCCGTGAACGAGCCGAACGTAACGCAGGTGTAATACGCCGTCGCGTGCGTCGGGTACCACATCACCGGCATCCCGTCGCGCCAGCCCTTGTACGACGGCGCCGAAACCGGAGCGTAATGGTAGTATTCGCCCTCCGTGTACATCATTTCGCCGAACGCGCCGGCGGCGTAAAGTTTGCGGGCGGCGTAAACGTTGTCGTGAAACGCGCTCGTCTCGAACATCCCGTATTTTTTGCCGGTTTTCTTGACCGTTTCGTAAAGAAGTTGCGCTTGCTCCGGCTCGCCCCCCCAAAACGCCGGAACCGCGCTCGCGACGTGTTTCCCCGCGTTCATCGCCGCGACGCAGTGCGCGACGTGGTTCGGCGCGTCGGTCGCGACGAAAACCGCCTCGATCGAGTCGTCCTTCGCGACCATTTCTTCGAGCGAATCGTAAGTCTTTTCGCAGCGGCAAGCCTTCGCCAAGCCGTCGCGACGCTCCGGAATCAGGTCGGTAACGGCGACGACCTCGACGTTCGGGTGGTCTTGGAACCCGAACGCCGCGCCGAATTGGCAGGCGCCGAACCCGGCGATCCCGACGCGAACCTTGCGGTCGCTAACCGGCTTCCAAACTTGCGACGCGTCGACGTCGGTTTGCGTTTGATCGAACCCTTGGATTTTCGACGGGTCGTTCGCCCAAGCGGAGGCCCCGAAAGCGCCGCACAACGCGCCCGCGACGCCGGTATTCAAAAACGTTCTTCTATCCATTAACGCAACCCTTTTCGTTCAACGCCCAAAATTCCCAAAGCGCGACCGGCCCGACCGTCCGCCGCTTTTTTAAGTTTAAACGAAGCGACGCGGCAAGTCAAACGATTTCGCGCTCTTTTTGCAAAAAACGCGAAAATAATGTCCCAAGGTGAAATCGGCGGCGCTCGCGTTGCGACCGGAGCCCCCCAATTTTCCGGCGGCGTTTCCTCCGCGTCTCCGCCGTCGACAAAAAAACGGACGCGCCTTTCGGAACGTCCGTCTTAAAGTTTGCGCGACCGTTAACGTCGCGCGCTTTCACGTCGAATCACTCGTCGCTCAAGTCGAAATTGATCGTGTTGTCGCCCGGCGCGACCGTCGCGGTGAGGCCGGAGGTTTCGGCGTTGTTGTATTTTTCCGGAATCAACGATTTCGCGATCGTTTCTTCTTTTTCTTCGCCGTTTTCTTCGATCATATTGCCGGTTTCGACCGTTTCGATGCAGTCGACGGTAACCTTGTATTCGCCCGGAGTCGTGCCCGCGTCGGCGGCGCCGAGGAGCGTTTGGAGTTTGTACTCGCCCTTTTCGTTCGTTTTGCCGTAAGATTGCGAACCGGTCGCGTCGGTCGGGATGAATTTAACGGTCGCGTCGGCGAGCGGTTCGCCGTTGTAGGTAACGACGCCGGTAACGCCTTCGGTCTTGATCGCTTTCGAGCAGGCCGGGAGAACCGCCAACATCGCGAGCGCGACGAGGTAAAGCGCGAATTTTTTCATCGTTTTTGTCCTTATTATTAATAGCGTTGTTTTCGGGAGGTAATTTTGCGGAAAACGGTTCGCCGGAGCCTCAAGGCCGCGCGACGAACCGTTTTTACGCTTGCGTTAGGTTAACGAAAAACCGCGATCAGATCGAGGTGTTCGTTTCGCCGTGTTGCGGAGTCGCGAGGGAGCCCCAGACGCCGTGCGTCGACGGGCCGACCCAGTGGTGGCCTTCGCCGCCGTTGTTCGGGTGGCCGAGTTTGTTCGAGACGTCGCCGCAGTCGACCGTTTCGCTGACGAAGCGGACGGAACCGTCGCACATCACGACGTTGACGCCGCCGCTGTGGTTCGACGAAGCCGAAACGCACATGCAGGAGTTGTTTTCGCTTGTATTCCCTTGTTGGTGGCAGCTCGGGGAGTTCGGCGGAACGGCGGCGTGGAAGTTGGTGTACGCGGCGCGAGCGTCGCACCAACGGCGGCCCTTGATCGCCCAGGTGCTGGACGCGTTCGTCATACCGTCGGTTCCGCGGGTCGCGAGGCAGTTCGCGGCGGCCAAACCGTGAATACCGGCCGCGGCGATCGTGCTTTTATAGTTGACGTCGCTACCGGAGGACTTCGACGCGAGGATTTCGCTGAAGCACATCGTGTTGCTCGTGCCGTCGGTGATGGTGGCGAGCGTCATACGACCGCCGATGGAGCCGTCGAAGAAGACGCCGCGTTTGTTGCGGTTTTCGCCCCAGTTGGTGCCGATCATCCAGTCGCCGCGGCTACAGGCGTAGTTCGAGCAGCCGGAGAGGTTCGCGGCTTGCGGGTCGGTGATGCTGTTGCCGTCGGACGGGCAAAGGTAACCCGGAACGACTTTCGTGAACGGGTTCTTTTCGCCGTCGTACATCCCCGCCGCGCTCCAAGAGATCGGAATCGTGCGGTGGTTGTTGTAGTCGGTGTTGTACGGGTTGGCGTTCGCCGCCGCTTCGCAGTAGCCGGTAATGACTTCCATCAGCGCCATTTGTTCGACGTACGGAAGCAAGAGCGACATAACGGAGTACGTGTCGACGACGTCGATGCGTTCCTTCGTGCCGTATTTGCAGAAGCCCTTGATCCAAAATTCGTCGTTGTTTTGGTTCGGAAGGCGTTTGTGCGAATCTTCAAAGTTTTGAACCGCCAAACCGAGTTGTTTCAGGTTGTTCGTACATTGCATACGACGAGCCGCTTCGCGAGCCGCTTGGACGGCCGGAAGGAGCAAGCCGATCAAAATGCCGATGATCGCGATAACGACGTGAAGTTCGACGAGAGTAAAACCGTAGAGTCTACCCCCCCCCCCCAGTTTAACATTGCGAGCCATTTTCGAAATTCCTTTCAATGGGCGACGTC
>JAFSDX010000138.1 GCA_017436025.1 Thermoguttaceae bacterium | reverse complement strand
CAGTCGGCGTCGGTATTTCAACGGTTCGAGCGATTTTTTCAACGGGTCGTCGGCGATTTTTCGTTTTTTTCGGGAATCAAGTCGGCGTCGGTATTTCAACGGTTCGAGCGCAAAAGAACCGCCGCCGCGACTCGGAGGAACGCGTCGCGGCGGCGGAAAAGGGAGCGAAAATTATTCGCGAACGACGATAACGCGGTCGATAAAGACGGCGTCGACTTCGCCCGGGCGCTTCGGCGGCGCGAACCAAATATATTGCGACGGTTTCAGCTCGAGCGAACCGAGGTCGACGCAAGTGTAATCGGGCTTCGCGATCTCCTTAACCGACAAGTCTTTATGCGCCGTTCCGCGTTTTGCGTCCTCGTCGTAAACGCCGAGCGTCATCGCGGAACCGTCTTGAGCGGAAGCGTCGGCGCGGACGAAAGCGTAAACGCGGTACTTCGGCGCTTCGCCTTCCGCGAGCTCCTTGCCGGACGCCGATTTCAAGCGGGCGAGCGTCGACGGGAAACGCCAGTTCGTCGCCCATTCGAAGTGCGTTCCGGGCATCTTGACCGCGCGACCGTTCGAGGCGGCGGCGTCCTTGGCGACGAACGTCCACTTGCCGAATTGATTTTTGTTCATATCGTATTCTTGGACGTCGAGCCAAGAACCGAGCGGGAGGTCGGCGCAAACTTCCGGCGCGGGCGGCTCGGAACCGTCGTAACCTTCGTAACGGTCGATCAGCTCTTGCTTGAAGTTTTTGAAGCCTTCCGCCGAGTCGGCTTCGCGGCTCCGGGTGAGGCCGAATTCGTCGAGCGTCGCGCTGAATTCGAGCGCCGCCTTACGCGGGTCCGCCGGGCCGACGAACTCGATACCGGTCAGTTTCGACTCGAGCGCCATTCGACGGTACTCTTGCAACCAAACGAGATCGAGCGGGATGCGTTCGCGGCGAACCTTCTTGACGAGACCGGCGAAACGCTCCGGATTTTCCGCTTCGAGACGCTTCGCGACGGCGAGCGCTTCGTTTTGGAGGCGCGTCGCTTCGTTCAGCGAAGCCGGGTCGAGCCAATCGTTCGTCGACGTGCGGTAAATGCCGAGATAAACGTTCGACTTTTCAACCGCGTCCGAGAGAACGTCGAAATAACGTCCGTAAATCGGAACGAGTTCCGGCGCGTAATAACCGGCGACGAACTCGTCGACGAGCTTTTTCGGGTCGAGCGACGGGTTCCAAAGGAGTTTCGCGATCACCCAAGCGCGGAGCTGAACGAAGTCGCCCGTTTCCGCTTGGTAGTCGCCTTGTTCGAAGAGCCCGACGACGTTGTGGTCGACGTAAAAATCGATATTCGGGTCGAGAACGCGGTAGTTCGGGAACGGAAGGAGGTAAAGGGCGAAGTCGGTAACGTAGTCCCAAACGAAGAGCTTGTCGGCGATTTTGCTCCAGCCTTCGACGTCTTCGCGGAACGTCTTATTTTGTTCCGACGCAAGGGGTTGCGAGAACGAACACTCGATCGAGCAAAGCCGAATGACGACGTTGTCGCGCGGACGGGCGATCTTCGGCGGCTTGCGGGTGTATTGGTAGGCGAGCGTTTCGACGTAAACGTTCGGGAACTCTTTCTCGACCGCTTCCGCGACCTTGTTGACGCCGTAAAGGAGCGAACCGGCGGGCGAGCCGTTTTCTTCGTCGATTTTGCGGCACTTTTCGCATTGGCAGTTGCCGCGCCAGTCGTTTTGACTGATCGAGAGGAACGACGCCTTGGGGTTTTTGCGCAACGCTTCGAGCGCGTTTTTCGTCATTTCGGCGAGCATTTCGTCGTTCGTGAAGCAAAGTTGCGTCCCGGGTTCGTGAATTTGCTCCGGTTTCAGTTCCGCGACCAATTCGGCGTAACCTTCCGGCGAACCGGCCCAAGCCGGCCAACCGACCTTGCGAACGCCGTCGATTTCCGAGAACCATTCCGGGTGTTCGCGGTAATATTTCGCCGGCGGAATCAGTTGATAAGCGGAGTGAACGAAGTATTGGAAGCGGTGGCGGTCGCCGAACTCTTCCGGCGCGGGGGAGCCGTTGCCGTTGCACTTGAGCCGCGCCGCGAAAACGCCGTTGCTCGTAACGTCGCGATAAAACGAGTCGCGATATTCAAGTTTCGGCGCGTAAGCGTAGTCGAGTTCGTCGACTTTAACGACGGCGCTCTTCGGAACGGTCGTTTCGACCGACGTCCACCAACGGACGCCGAGGCGCGTTTCGAGGAACTCGTAAACGGCGTAAAGGGCGCCGCGTTGGGCGTGTCCGGTCAAGACGATCGAGTCGCCGACGCGCTTCATAACGATACCGTCGTAGTCGAGTTTCGACTCGTCGACGGCGGCGCCGAGGAGTTTTTGCGAGAGCGGGCCGGGGCCGACGACGATAAACTTCGCGTCGGTTTTAGCGGCGGCGTCTTTTTCGGCGAGAATTGGGAGTTCGACGCCGGTCGCCTGCGCGAAGTAGGAGCGCAGTTCGTTCGCGGCGGTTTGCTGGACGGGAGTCGGAGCGTCCGGAAGAACGATCGCGTAATCGGAGCGACCGTTTTCGGCCAAAACGAGGTCGGCGGCGAAAGTCGACGCGGAGCCGGTTCCGAGACCGACGAGGAACGCGACCGCCGTCGCGGCGACGCTAAAGAGCGCCGACGAAAGCGAGTGGAGCGATAAACGTCGCATAAAATTCCTTTCGTGATAAAAATCGGGGAAGGAAACCCGCTCGCCGCGCCGAAACCGGGAGCGAGCGGAGGAATCGAACGGAAATTTTGTCGTTATTAATATATAAGGGGAAAAATCGGCGTTCGCGCTTTCCGGGGAGCGGCGAAACAGGCGTTACTCGGCGGCGTCTTGCGTTGCGTCGGTTTCCGGTTTTTCCGGATTTGACGTTTCTTCCGGCGTTTCGGCGTCTTGCGTCGCGTCGGCTTCCGGTTTTTCCGGATTTGACGTTT
>JAFSDX010000137.1 GCA_017436025.1 Thermoguttaceae bacterium | reverse complement strand
GTCGTGTTGACGCATATGCAAGGAACGCCGCGAACAATGCAAGTCGCCCCTCGGTACGACTTAGGCGTCTTCGACGAGGTATTCGACTTTCTGCGTCGGCGCCGCGACCGTTTCGTCGAACTCGGCGTCGCTCGGGAACAAATCGCGCTCGACCCCGGCGTCGGCTTCGGCAAAACGTTCGAGCAAAATTGGGAGCTAATTCGCCGCGCCGCCGAATTTTACGCGCTTTCGCAACCGCTTTATTTCGGTTGTTCGCGCAAACGGTTTTTAATCGAAACGTTGCGCCGCGCCGTCGCCGCTCGCGAAACCGAGAGGCCGTTAGCCGACGAATCCAAACGACTTTACGAACCGCTCGAACCGGAAAATATTGCCGAGCGCGACGCCGCGACCGCCGCGACGACGCTTCTTCTCGCCGAACGCGGCGTCCGTATTTTCCGCGTTCACAACGTTTTACGCAACGCCGTCGCGCTCAAATTCGCCGAATCGCTCGCCGGTTCGCGCGAAAATTCCTCGTCAAACGCCGGAGTTTTTCGCCGATGAAATCGCCCGCGACTCCTTCCCAAACAACGGTTTACGTCGTTGGAACCGACGAAGCCGGATACGGCCCGAATCTAGGTCCGCTCCTCGTCGCGTCTTCCGCTTGGACGTTGACGACCGAAGCGTTCGGTTCCGCCGAAACGTTGCGCCGCGCTTTTTCGCCGCCGCGGGACGCGTCTTCCGCCGCCTCCGAAACCGTTGCGCCGTCGAATGTTGGACGTCCGACGAAAAAACGTCGCTCGAAGAAAAAGAACGCCGTTGACGCCGCGTCGCTTTTCGACCTTTTCCCCGCCGAGGAAACGTCGGTCGCGCCGCCGGAAACGTCGAGCGCCGCCGAGCCGGAAAGCGACGCCGTTTCGCGCCGAATCGACGACGTTGTTCCGCGTTTAAACGCTTCTCTCGCCGAACTTTGCGCGCGGCGCGGCGTTTTCCCGTTGACCGACTCGAAAAAATTATACGGCCCGTCGAAATCGCTGGCGGCGCTCGAACGTTCCTTTTGGCTCGCGCTCGGTTCGACGCGCCGCGTCTTGCAAACCGTTAAACGTTCGGAACTTGCGAACCTTGCGACTTGGCGTTCGACGCGCTCGCTTCTTTGCGCCGAAACCGTTTCCGACGACGCGCTTCCGCCTTGGGAACTCGACGTCGACTTTCCGCTTCCTCGCGACGCTAAAACCGGTTCGCTCGCCGACTTAGAATCGGCGTTCGCGCAAATCGACGCGACGTTCGAACGTTCCGGCGTTTCGCTCGTCGACGTCGCCGCGCGTCTCGTTCAACCGTTGGAATTTAACGACTTAATAACGCGTCTCGGTTTAAAAAGCGATCTAATCGCCGACGTAACGACGTCGCTCGTCGTCGAAACGATTTTACGCGCGCTGCAAACGCAAACGGCGATTTCGCAAGACTTCGCCGCCGACGCCGCGCTTCCCGTTTTTATCGTTCTTTGCGATAAACTCGGCGGTCGCGACCGTTACGCGCCCCTCCTCGCCGCGCGCTTTCCCGACGCCGACGTTAAAACGCTCGTCGAATCCCGCGCCGCGAGCGTTTACCGGTTTTGCGCGCGACGCGGCGTCGTTCGCGACGGTTCGACGGTCGACTTCCCGACGGAAATAGCGGTCGAAATTCGATTTACGGCCAAGGGCGAAGCGAACGTTCCGACCGCGCTTGCGTCGATTTGCGCCAAATATTTCCGCGAATTGTCGATGATTCCGTTCAACGATTTTTGGCGACGCGCCGTCGACGACGCGACGCTTCGTCCGACCGCCGGTTACCCGCTCGACGCCAAGCGTTTTCGCGCCGAAGTCGACGAAGCGCGACGCCGTTTAAACATTCCCAACGCCGTTTTTTGGCGCGAACGTTGACCCGTTTTTACCGCGTCTTTAACGCCTTATGAAACAGCGATTTACCCAATTTTTTCGCCGACCGAAAAACGTCGCCGCGCTCCTTGTCGCGTTACTTGGCGCCGCGCTCTTTTTCCGTTGGCAAAACGATTCGATTCAAGTCGAGCGTTTCGAATGCGTTAGCGCGAAAATTCCGGCGGCGTTCGACGGTTTCGTCGTCGTTTGCGTCGCCGACCTGCACGAGAAGGAATTCGGGCCGAACAACGCGCGACTTTTCGCCAAAATTCGCGCCGCAAACCCCGACGTTATCGCGATTTCCGGCGACTTGTTAATCGACCCGCCGCTCAACGTCGAATTTGCGCGACAATTCGTCGCCGAAGCCGCGAAAATCGCCCCGGTTTATTACGTTTCCGGCAATCACGAAGCGATCGCGCCGACGCAAACCGAGTATTTGCCGTTTGTTAAAGCGCTTGAAGAAGCGGGCGCGACCGTTCTCGACGGCGAAAAAGTCGAGTTGAAACGCGACGGCTCCTCGCTCGTTATCGCGGGCGTCGCCGATCCGCTCCTCGAACTTAAAGTCGACCGTCGCTTGACTTCCGAACAAATTATCGCCGAAAAATTGCGACGCGCGCCGCCGGACGAACGTTTTTACCTCCTAATTTCGC
>JAFSDX010000136.1 GCA_017436025.1 Thermoguttaceae bacterium | reverse complement strand
CCGAGCGTTGCGACGCGGAGCGAGAGGCGGCCCTTCGAGCGTTCGCGGCGACGCGGAATCCGGCGATCGCGCCGACGTTCGTCGCCGAAGCGTCCCCGAATCGCGTCGAAACGCCGAGTCGATTCGCGATCGATCGCGAGCAAGCGTCTGAGCCGTCCGTCGCCGCCGATCATTTTCGTGAAGTCGCGAAAATGATTCAAACGCCGGAATTTGCGGAGGTTCGCGGCGTTCGACCGACTTCGACGGCTCCGACGGTCGCGCCAAAACCAAGCGAGAGCGAACCGGTTGCGGCGCCTTTAGAAGAAATAAATAATAATAAATATATAAAAAATAAAACAATAAATAAACCCGCGAAAGGTTTTGAGATGTTGGGCGAAGACGTCGCGACCAACGGGCGTTGGATTGGCGTTGTAAAATAACGAGTTACAACTAGGCAGTTGCAGGAAAGGTTGCGCTTTCAATCAACCAAGAATGTAAACATACTCGGCGGAATCGCGAACCGTTGTTTCAATTTTTGGAGGCCTCTTCGGACGCTTTGTCGGCGTCGTTTGGCAAACGGAGAAACTCAACGCGGGCTTCTTCGTAAAGCGTCGCGTCGGTTTTGAGGACGGAGTCGAAGCGGCGGCGCGAGAGGCGCGGACGGGCGCAACGTCGCGGAGGCGCTTCTTGTAAAAATTTGTTCATTCTAATTTTGCGCGCAAGGTTTCCAATTTTTTCTTCTCGATTTTCGGCGTCCTTGCGCGATATGGGAACGTCTGCAACGTTGCGGGAACGCTTTCCGTAAAAACGGTGCATCCTAATTTTGCGCGCAAGGTTTCCAATTTTTTTCTTCTCGATTTTTGACCGCTTCGCTCGATACGGGAGCGTCGAAAACGTTGGCGCAAACCCATTTTTGGCGGCGTTTTGTTAAATCGACGGAACTCTAAACGGCGGCGGACGGCTTTTGGGAAGCGGCTCAACCTCGACAATCCGCGGAGTCGGCGCGCCGGGAGGGGAACGTTTTCGCTTGCTCGGAATAATATTCGGCAAGGCATTGCGTTAAGCCCGTCGAGCGTTTGATTGCTTCGCCCTTGCCGTTCCGCCGTTGGATTCCTCTGACGCGCAAGTTTGAAAGAGCGAGAGCTTTCTTGTTCTATTCTCCCCGGCGAAATCTCTTTGTATTGCCGTGAAAATTGGGGGCAAGCGTCTGATGGAAATATTTTTTCAACTTTTGTAACGTTTGTTTCGCGTGCGTTTACTATTTACGTGATTTTTGGTTGACTTCGCGATATTTTTCGCTATAGTGTAATTATTAAAGGACGACGGCGACGTAAGAAATCAAGCGGATGCCGCTAATTTTCTTGATATCGCTCGACTTTGATGTAAAGCTAGGATACAGGAGAGCCTAATAATGTCGAACAATTCCCGTTTGAGTAGCGAAAACGAACCCAACGAGCGAACGCAAGCCGAATCGTCAAACGCGTCCGAGGCGGGCCAGCAAACGTTAAGTAAACCGGCTGAAAATCAAAAAGTAAAAATCAACGAAAATATTCTCAAAGTTCGCGGTGAAAAATATATAAAACTTACGCGCCCGTCAAACACGCAAGACCCAAGGTTTACCGTTTCCGACGCCAAACCGTCTCAGAGTCTTTCCGGCCCGGTCTCCGTCGACGATTTGCGCGCCCGCATCGAACCCTGGCTCGGCGCGTTGTTCCAAGCGGAGCATTTGTCGCTTCTTGTTGGAAGCGGGTTAAGCGAAGCGATACGACGCGAAGCGACCCGGCAAGAGGAAGTTGCAAAAGAAAGCGTCCAATCAAGCGCGGACGATGCGGAAAGCGACGTCGACGAATCGCTTCAAGCGTTCGGCAATCAAAACAACGACGAGAACGACGATAAAAAGAACGAAAACGGCAACGGGATGGGGGACGCCGTGTCGAATACAAGCCTCGCGTCCAAAATTAACCCCAAAATCAGGGAAAGCGCGAAAGCTGGCGGACGCGGCGATTGGCCGAATTTGGAAGACTATCTCCGCGTCGCGAACGAATTGTTGCGCGGTTTAGAAATTCTCGACGAAAAAGAAGACGCGGATGAACTAAAAAAGGAAATCGAGCAAAAAGTCCAAAAGTTCGCCGATAATATTTTGGTTATCGAAAACCAAATCGCGACCGCCGCCAAAGAGAAGCGAAAGGAAGCGTTTCAAAAACTTACGCGCTTCCTTATTCCTTTCGCCAGTCGTTCCGGCGTTTGCGAGCGCTTGAATTTATTCACGACCAACTACGACCGCGTTCTCGAAGCGGGCGCC
Source organism: Thermoguttaceae bacterium (assembly GCA_017436025.1). GTDB lineage: Bacteria > Planctomycetota > Planctomycetia > Pirellulales > Thermoguttaceae > RUG369. The sequence goes on along the minus strand of JAFSDX010000136.1, from coordinate 37,610 downwards.
GACGTCGCGGGACTACGGCTTGTCGACCGTTTCGTCGGCGCGCTTTCGCCGATTTTCCGCTCGTCCCGTTTGGACGTCGATATGCATTACAATCCGCCGGGGATTCGGGGCGAACCGCGCTACCTCGAAGGCGTCGTTCGTTACGCTAAGTTACACGGTTCCGTCGACTGGATTAGCGCAAACGACGAAATTCGGCGAATTGGGCTCCCGTTCGGCGCGACGACGGTCGAGCCGTATTTGCAGGCGCCGGGCTTGAACGCCGACGCGTCGAAAATTATGATTTATCCGAACGCGGCGAAAGACCGAGAGACCGCCGAATATCCTTACGTCGAGCTGTTTCGCGACTTCGCCGCCGCGATTTGCCGCCCGAATAGCGTTCTCGTTACCTACGGTTACAGCTTCGGCGACGAACATATCAACCGCGTTATTAGGGATATGTTGACGATTCCCTCGACGCATTTGCTCGCGATCGCTTACGACGATAATTCGGGAAGAATTATGAAAGCCTTCAAAGACTGGGGCCGCGAAAATCAAATATCGCTGATGATCGGGCCCGACCTTGCTAGCCTCGACGCGTTGGTCGATCATTTCTTGCCGCGACCGGCGCTCGACGAAACGTTGTGTCGTATGACGCAAAATCTGGAACGACGTTACGGCAAGTCGAGCCAAAGCGGAAATAAGGAGGGCGACCAATGACGTTTTCGCCGATCTCTTACGTCGAATCGTTGCGAATCGGAAGCGTCGACTTTGTTTCGCCGAACGAAATTAAGGTTCTCCTCGACGTCGAAGCGCCAAACAACGTCGCGCTTAACGCCGGCGTCCCGCGGCCTTTTCCGCGAGTCAACGAATACGCGTTGATCCCGACGGAATCCGGGCTGCTCGTCGCGCAAATCGAGTGGATCACGATCGAACGTTCGCAATATCCGAAACGACGCGGCGTTCAAGATTTTGGGCTTCTCGATCTCCCGTATCCGTTGCGAAAAATGAGCTTGAACCCGTTGGGGCTCCTCAAAGAAAAACGAGAAGGCGGCGAGACATCGTATTCCTTTTCGCGCGGCGTCGAACGCTTTCCCTCGGTCGGCGACCCGGTTCTCACGCCGACGTCGGAACAGCTGAGAGCGATCGTCGAGTCGGGAGAGAAGCGCAACGTTACGCTTGGCGTAAGTCCGCTGGCCGACGGCGCGAGCGTGAAAGTCGATCCCGACCGCTTGTTTGGGCGACACTTAGCGATTCTCGGTTCGACCGGAAGCGGGAAATCGTGTTCGGTCGCCGGCGCGATTCGCTGGTCGATCGAAGCGGCGCAAGCGGAGATCGCAAAGCCGGAGGAGACGAAAGAGCAAGCGGAGCGGCAAAAGCAAGAGGAGACGAACAAGCAAAAGGCGGCGAAAGAGAAAGAGGAAACGAAAAAGCCGGTGAACGCTCGTTTTATCGTTCTCGACCCCAACGGCGAATATACGTCGACGTTTAGCGGTCTCCCCGGCGTCCGCGTTTACGGCGCGGAAGATGATAAGTCTCAAAAAATCGAACAATTAAGGGTTCCGATATGGCTTTGGAACGGCGACGAGTGGGCGGCGTTCGCGCAAGCGAGCGAAAAAACGCAACGCCCGACGTTGATTCAAGCATTGCGCTCGGTTCGCGACGGTTCTTTTGACAAGTTTAATTTAACAAGTTGGGGAACGCGTTGTTTTTTGCGTACCGTCATTACAACAATAAGGCAAGAAATAAGAGCCGGTTCCCCTTGGGGCAAGTTTCCCGCGCCTAAAAACTTTTACGAAAAATTAAAAAAATGGAAAGAAGACTTCGAGCCGAACGACGCTTATACTAGCGAGGAAAATGAAGCGATAAACGCTCTTCAAAATCAAGTCGACGAACTGATAAGGCCGCGAAATGTTACATACGCGTCATATGATTTTAGCCGGAGGGAAGTTCTATGTTTACTCGCTTTAGTTGAAAAAGCGTATCGAGCGTTTGGCGGCGCGGAACAAGACCTTTTTCCGCTTGACGCCGACGCGCCCGTTCCTTTTACCGGCGGCGATTTGTTGCGAAGTCTCGAAGCGAACGCGGAGCTGATGGGAACGTCGCAGTACGTCGAAACGATGTTATTGCGTATTCGCACGTTGCTTTCGGACGCGAAGTTAAAAGCCGTAATCGCTTGCGAAGACGCTGGTTCCGACAACGATAACGCCGCCGATAAAAACGCGACGAAGAACGCGCTCGCCGACTGGCTGAACGCTTACGTTTGTCCGAGCGGCGCCGCGTCGCCGTCGATAACGGTGATCGATTTGTCGCTTTTACCGGCGGAATTGACGCATATTATCGCCGCCGTCGTCGCGCGTTTGACGCTCGAAGCGTTGCAGCGTTACCGCAAACTTAGCGACGGGCAAACGCTCCCGACGACGCTCGTAATGGAGGAGGCGCATTCCTTTATCAAGCGTTACAACGACGACGGCGAAAACGTCTCCGCGTCGAAAGCGTACGCGCAGGTCTTCGAGAAGATCGCTCGCGAAGGTCGCAAATTCGGCTTGGGGCTGGTTCTTTCGTCGCAACGACCGAGCGAGCTTTCGCCGACGGTTTTGTCGCAATGCAACACGTTCTTACTTCATCGCTTAACCTCCGATCGCGACCAAGAGCTTGTCGCGAAATTGGTTCCGGACTCGCTTCGCGGACTGTTGCGCGACTTGCCGTCGCTACCGTCGCAACACGCGATTCTTCTCGGCTGGGCCGCGGAGACGCCGACGCTCGTGCGAATGAACGATCTCGCCGCAGACCAACGTCCGAAGTCGGACGACCCGAATTATTGGGCCGTTTGGACCGGCGCCGAACGCAACGTCGATTGGGAAGCGGTCGCGAAAGATTGGCAAGGTATCGCAGACGAAGAAACGCCGTCCGAATAAGAGGCGTTGCGTCGAGAAAATTTTGCGGTATAATGGGGAAAAACGGCGGCGCTTCGGCGTTCGGGGCGCGTCGTTGGAACCAACGCAAATACCGAAAGAGAGGCGACGTCGTGTCAAAAGAACAGGAACGGAACGAACTTCACAGCGCAATTTGGCTGGTAGCGCAAGAGCTGCGCGGGAGCGTCGACGGTTGGGATTTCAAGGCTTACGTCCTTGGAACGCTCTTTTATCGTTTCCTTTCCGAGAATTTAACGACGTACATTAATCGGCTCGAGCGGGAAGCGGAGGACGGCGACCCTAACTTTGATTACGCCGCGTTTTCCGACGAGGACGCCGAGTTCGGCCGCGACGAAACGGTCAAGGAAAAGGGCTTTTACATCCTGCCGTCGCAACTCTTCGTCAACGTCTGGAGCGCGGCTCGCGACGCTTCGGAGGAAGAGCGCGCCAACCTCAACGAAACGCTCTCGAACGTCTTCAAAAGTATTGAAAATTCGGCGGTTGGAACGGCGAGCGAAGAGAAGTTGGCGGGACTTTTCGCCGACGTCGACGTCAACAGTCCGAAGCTCGGTCGCTCGACGTTGGAGCGCGGCAAAAAGCTCTTCAAAATCCTCGACGCGATCGCCGGGCTGAATCTCGGCGACTTTACCGACAATTCGATCGACGCGTTCGGCGACGCTTACGAGTTCCTGATGACGATGTACGCGAGCGACGCCGGGAAGTCGGGGGGCGAATTTTTCACGCCGCAAGAGGTCGCGGAGCTGTTGGCGGAAATTACGCTCGTCGGAAAGAACGAAATCAACAAGGTTTACGACCCGGCGTGCGGTTCCGGTTCGCTCCTCTTGAAGTTCGCGAAAATTCTTAAAACCAACGATATGAAGTTTTACGGTCAGGAAATCAACTTGACGACCTACAACCTCTGTCGTTTCAACATGTTCCTGCACAACGTCGGGTACGAAAACTTCCATATCGCGCACGGCGACACGCTCCTCGAACCGGCGTATTGGGACGACGAACCGTTCGACGCGATCGTTTCGAACCCGCCGTACTCGACGAAGTGGGAAGGGGATGGCAACCCGATTCTCATCAACGACCCGCGATTCGCGCCGGCGGGGGTTCTCGCGCCGAAAAAATACGCCGACCTTGCCTTCACGATGCATATCTTGTCTTGGCTTTCTGAGAAAGGGACGGCGGCGATCGTCGAGTACCCCGGTATCCTGTATCGAGGGAAGGCGGAACAAAAGATTCGGCGGTATTTGGTCGAGAACGACTACGTCGACGCGGTGATTCAGTTGCCGTCTAACCTCTTTTTCGGCACGACGACAGCGACGTGTATAATCGTCTTGAAGAAGAGCAAAACGGACGCGTCGATTCTCTTTATCGACGCGTCGCAAGAGTTCGTTCACAGCGAGAACCAAAACAAGCTGTCGGACGAAAACCGTCGCGACGTCTTGAAACTTTACGCCGACCGAGCCGACGTTGAATACCGAGCGCGGCTGGTTCGGAACGACGAGGTCGCGCGCAACGACTTTAATCTTTCGGTTTCGAGATACGTCGAACAAAAGGACGACCGCGAGGAAGTCGACATTGCGAAGTTGAATGCGGAGATTGCGGAAATCGTCGCGCGGCAAGAGGTTCTGCGTCGCGAGATTGACGAAATTATCGCCGAACTGAACGCGTAGCGCCGAATAACGAGAACCGAGGAAGCGGAAAATGCCGAATATTAACGAGTTGATCAAGAAACATTGCCCGAACGGAGTGGAATTTAAGCGATTAGACGAAATTGGTGATTTTGTTCGTGGTTCCGGACTACAAAAAAAAGATTTCGTCGAAAACGGCGTCGGTTGTATCCACTATGGACAAATTTATACCTATTACGGTACGTTTGCAACGCAAACAAAATCGTTTGTTTCAGAAGAAAAAGCTCGAAAATTTAAAAAAGCGAGTTGCGGAAATCTTGTTATTGCCGCTACAAGTGAAAATATTGGCGATTTATGTAAAGCAGTTGCTTGGCTTGGAAAAGAAAATATATGTATTAGCGGTGACGCGTTTATTTATCGGCATTCGCAAGTGCCTAAGTATATTGCCTATTTATTTCAAACGCAAGCCTTTGCTAAACATAAAAAAAGGTATGTTACTGGAACAAAGGTTTTTCGCGTTTCAGCTACAGACTTGGGCAAATTCCTAATCCCTGTGCCGCCGCTTCCGGTGCAGCGGGAAATCGTCCGCATTCTCGATAAATTCACTAAGCTAGAAGCGGAGCTAGAAGCGGAGCTAGAAGCGCGCCGAAAACAGTACGAATATTATCGTAATGAATTGCTAACCTTCTCGGAATGTGAAAATAGAGGGGGTGGGCAAATTAGGCGGCTTGTCGATTTGCTTCGCCAACATTGTCCCGACGGCGTGAAGTATGTGGAACTAGGCAAAATCGGCGATTTTGTTCGCGGTTCCGGACTGCAAAAAAAAGATTTTGCGGAAACCGGCGTCGGATGTATCCACTACGGGCAGATTTACACTTGTTACGGAACGTATGCGACGCGAACATTATCGTTTGTTCCGCCGGAATTAGCCCAAAAATTACGTAGAATCAAATATGGCGATTTAGTGATTGCTTGTACTAGCGAAAACCTTAAAGACCTTTGCAAAGCGGTGGTTTGGTTGGGGCGCGACGAAATTGTTACGGGCGGACACGCTTGTGTCTTTTCGCATAATCAAAATCCGAAATATATCGCATATTTTTTTCAAACGTCGCTTTTTTACGAACAAAAACGAAAATTCGCCAAGGGAACCAAGGTTATTGAAATTAAAGCGTCCGAGCTTGCAAAAATACAAATACCTTTACCGTCCCTTGCCGAACAAGAGCGAATCGTCGCGATTTTGGATCGCTTCGAAACGCTCGTAAACGACCTAAGCGTCGGACTTCCGGCGGAGCTGGCCGCGCGGCGTCGCCAATACGAGTATTACCGAGACCGCCTCTTGACCTTTCAACCCTTGGAGCAAAAGCCGTGAATATGTTGCGTCTTGTCGCCGAAAATCCCGAAAGCACGGTCGTCGCCGAATACGAGCCGCTTGAACGCGACCCGACGTCGTATCAGTCGGAAGCCGAGCTGGAAGAAGAGTTTATCGCGATTCTCGAGTCGCAGGGGTACGAGCGTTTGCGCCTCAAAAACGAAGCGGAACTCGTCGCGAACCTCCGCCGCCGTCTCGAAGCGCTAAACGACGTCGCTTTCACCGACGCCGAATGGGAACGCCTCTTCAAACAAATCGCCAACCCGGCGCAAGGCGTCGAGGAAAAAACGGCGATCCTTCAAGAGAATCACGTCTTGACGTTACAACGCGACGACGGGTCGTTCAAAAATATCGCGCTGATCGATAAAACCTGCGTTTGCAACAACTTCCTGCAAGTCGTCAACCAATACGCGGTCGACTCCGGCGTCGCGAAGAACCGTTACGACGTTACGATTCTCGTCAACGGTTTGCCGCTCGTTTGCGTCGAGCTAAAGCGCCGCGGCGTCGCGATTAAGGAAGCGTTCAACCAAATCGACCGCTATTGTCGCGATTCCTTTTGGGCCGGGCGCAGACTTTTTGAATTTGTACAAATATTCGTAATTTCAAACGGGACGCATACGAAGTACTATTCGAACACGACCCGGCAAAGACGCGTCAAGGAGAGCGAACGGAGCGGCAAGCGTTCGGGACGACGGTCGAGCGCCAGTTTCGAGTTTACGTCTTGGTGGGCCGACGCGCGCAACCGCCCGATCGGCGACTTGGTCGACTTCGCTCGAACGTTCTTTGCTAAACGGACGATTTTAAACGTGTTAACGCGCTTTTGCGTCTTCACGTCGGAGCGCGTTTTGCTGGCGATGCGCCCCTATCAAATCGTCGCGACGGAGCGGATTCTCCAGCGAATGCGCGTCGCGTACGAACACAAACTCCTCGGCAAAACCGACGCCGGCGGGTACGTTTGGCACACGACCGGTTCCGGCAAGACGCTGACGTCGTTCAAGACGGCGCAACTCGCGTCGAAGCTCGATTTCGTCGACAAAACGCTTTTCGTCGTCGACCGTAAAGACTTAGATCATCAGACGATGGAAGAATACGACCGCTTCCAAAAGGGCGCCGCGAAAGCGACGAACAGCGCGAGCGATTTGGGACGCAAACTCGCCGACCCGGAAGCGAGAATTATCGTTACGACGATTCAAAAGCTCGCGCTCTTCGTCGCGAAGAATCCGAGGAGCGCCGCGACGTCTCAAAACGTCGCGTTTGTGTTCGACGAGTGCCATCGTTCGCAGTTCGGCGAGATGCGCGCGAAGATTGCGAAGGCGTTTCGCAACCATTGGATTTTCGGTTTCACCGGGACGCCGATTTTTACGCAAAACGCGGTGTCGTCGAAGGTTGCGAAAGATTTTCGCGCGACCGGGAAGCCGATTCGCACGACCGAGGAAGCGTTCGGCGAGCGGTTGCACGCCTACACGATCGTCGACGCGATTCGCGACCAAAACGTCCTGCCGTTTCGCGTCGATTACGTCCGCACGATGAAGGCGGCGGAGGAGATCGAGTCGAAGGAGGTCGTCGGAATCGACCGAGAAAGCGCGCTTTTGGCGCCGGAGCGAATCGAAAAAGTCGTCGCTTACGTTCTCGAAAACTTCGACCGCCACACGAAGCGCAACGTTTCGTACAAGCTGAAAGACCGACGCTTAACCGGTTTCAATTCGATATTTGCGACCGCGTCGGTTCCGGCGGCGATTCGTTATTACGAAGAGTTTAAGCGGCAAATCGCGCTTCTTCCGAGCGACAAACGCTTGAAGATCGCGACGATTTTTAGTTGCGCGCCGAACGAGGACGCCGATTCGGCGGTCGAAACGAGCGGGCTCTTGGGCGAGGAAAACTCCGACTCCGCCGAAGGGCTCGACAAGACGTCGCGAGAAGCGTTGGACGCCGCGATCGCCGACTACAACGCGACGTTTAACGCTAACTTCAATTCCGGCGAGGGTTTCGCCAACTATTACAAAAACCTTTCGCAGCGGGTGAAGGAGCGCGAAGTCGACTTGTTAATCGTTGTCAACATGTTTTTGACCGGCTTTGACGCGACAACGCTTAACACGCTCTGGGTCGACAAGAACTTGCGCTATCACGGGCTTCTTCAAGCGTTTTCGCGAACGAATCGGATTTTAAATTCGGTGAAGACGTTCGGCAACGTCGTGTGTTTCCGCGACTTAGAACAGGCGACGAACGATTGCCTCGCGCTCTTCGGAGACTCCGAAACGAGCGTCGGACGCGTCGCGAAACTCGGGCGCTTCGAGGATTATTATTTCGGGCAAGGCGACCCGAAGAACCCGGGGTACGTCGAGGCGGTCGAGCGACTGCGCGAGGAGTTTCCGCTCGACCAACCGCTCGAAGGCGAGTCGGCGCAAAAGGAGTTTATCGCGCTTTACGGCGTTATCTTGAAGCTGCGCAATATTTTACAAGCGTTCGACGAGTTCGCGAAAGAGCCGGAACAACTTTCAGAGCGCGACTTTCAAGACTATCAAAGCCGTTACTTCGACCTTTACGAGCGTTTCCGCGGTCGTTCCGGCAAGCGGAGCGGACTGGAGAACGTCGAAGACGATATTGTTTTCGAGTTGGAACTCGCGAAGCAGATCGAGGTTACGGTCGACTACATCTTGGAGCTGATTCGACGATTGCATAATGGAGCGGAAGACGCGGCGGGCGTTAAAGTCGCGATTCGCAAGGCGATGGACGCGAGCGTCGACTTGCGCGACAAGCGGGAGCTGATCGAAGATTTTATCGCCGACTTGAATCCGAACGCCGACTTTGACGAGTCTTGGCGAACGTTTGTAACGAAACGTTGCGACGACGAGCTGTCGCAAATCGTCGCCGAGGAACGCCTCGACCGCGCGAAGACGTTAAACTTCGTAAGGAACGCGTTTCGCGACGGTTACGTCGAGGAGAGCGGAACCGGATTGGCGGAGCTTTTGCCGCGAACGTCGCGTTTTGCGCGTCGGGACGCGTCGACGTCGACGTTAGCCGAAAAAAAGGAAAGCGTTTTCGACAAGCTGTCGACGTTCCTTCGCCGCTTCCGCGACATCGTTTCCGCGCCGCAGCTTTGACGTCGCGCGGCGGAAAAACGTTTCGATTCGGCGCGGCTCTCAACGCAACCGCGCCGAATCGTTCGAGTTATGTCTTTACATATTGAGCGAAGTCTTGCTTTTCTTTTTCGCGTTAATTTTAAATACGCGTTGGTTAATTCTTATCCGGACTGTAAAAAAACGATTTTTTCAGGTGTTTTTCCGTAGACTTTTTACGCGACGACGTTTATAATCTTTTAAGACGGCAAAAATTGCGCCGCGCGATCGGTTGAGCGGCGTGGGAACGGCAAACGCGTAGAAGAAATGGAGAGGCAAATGTTTCGTTCCGTATCGGAACCGACGATTTACACCGGAACCTTGACGTATCGAAACCTTGAGTTTACCTTTGTCTTTGACGGCGAAGAGTTGCGGCTGATTCCTCCGAAAGACAAAGCGGAGGAAATTTTTCGCCAATGGATTCTGACGCCGCTTACCTCTCAAAAAGGCGAGACAAGTTGGGTATTCGATCCCGCAAATCCGCTTTTAACAATGGAAGAACCGTTGTTGACGGGGAAGTGTAACGAGGATTATCGCGTTTTTCTGTTTTTAACGCGTCAAGGCGAAAGGTTACGTTTTAGCCGCTCGGTTTTGTTCGCGAGGGTTGCGGCGTATTTCGAATTTGATAGCGGCGAGTCGGAGATCGCGAGAATCGATTTTCGAGCGCCGGAAATCGACCGCGTTTATCCGTCTCATCGAGCGGTTCGTGAAGAATTTGATGAAAACGACTTTTCCAAGGGCGTTTGGACGCTAAAAACGCGTCCTTGGGCGGAGACGATTACGGAAAAACAAGCGTTTCAAGTCGACGGCGTCGACGCGCAGGCGGGATTTTACGTTGCGCGGAAGATGAGCCACGCGTTGGGGGAATCGCCGCTTACCTTAAATTCCGTTTTGACGTTTAATTTCGAACCGACCGCCGATCGCGCTTTTATTTTTCGGCTTTGGGGCGTCGCGAAACGATTTTTGCAGTTTCTGAATTATCGCCGCAACGTTTATTTGCCGGAAACGAAGCTATACGCGACCGGCGGACTTAACGTCGGCGTTTTTCGCGTTTTAGACGAAACGGGCGACGCGGAACGCTACGCGTTAAAAAAAGAATTGTGCGTTAAACAGTCGTATATCGCCGGAGCGGAAGGGAAGATTTTGACCGAACTCGCGGCCAATACGTTGTATACGCGGCATATTCCGGAAACGTTTCGTTCCGGACGGCAAATCGACGTCGCGCGTTTCCTGTTGATAACGACGGCGTTTGAGTGGGAGTTTGCGCGGTTTATCGCGGAGCTTGCGGATAAGGAAAAGAAGACGGGCGAAATTGAGAAAACGGAAGCGCCGCTTATCGCAATCTTTGACAGAGAAAAGAGGAAAGAAAAAGTTTGCTTGTGTGAAAAAATAGAGAAGTGCGGCGAGCGCTTCGACGCGCTCGTCGGCGATTATGGAAGAGTTTTGTATACGCTTAACGGCGAAACGTTTGAACTTTCCGACGCGGCGCGGCGCTTGGCTCGACAGCGCAACGCTTACGCGCACGGTAATTTAGAGCGAGAGTTCGACCATAAATCCTCTTTAGCCCTGATTTACCTCTTGCACTTAGTCTATGCGATACAATTGCGGCGACACGGCGTCAATGACGTGAACGTCAAAAAAGCGATTAACGATTTATTCGATTGGGGAATGGGGTTTGACGCGATAGCCGAAGCGTCGCCGGAATTAAAATCCGAGTGAACTTGAATCGCGGGATTGGTTGAGCAAACGCTGGAACGGCTAGGGATACGACAAAGGTGCGCGTATGCGTTTAACGAAAATTACGATTGAAAATTATCGACTGATAACGAACGCGACGATCGACGTCGACGAAAAGACGACGTTAATCGTCGGACGGAACAACACCGCGAAAACGTCGGTCGGCGCTTTTATTCAAACGGCGACGACCGAGAAAGCGAATATTGGTTACAACGATTATCCGTTGGCGCAACGTCAAGTTTTGCGCGAACTTTTGACGCAATTCGCGGCGAACGAAATCGAGTTCGACGAATTATGCGAAAAAACGCCCGTTGTCGCGATCGAATTTGAAGTCGACTATTCGACGGAAGGAGACGACGATAATCTAGGCGCGCTTTCGCCGTTTATTATCGACGTCGACGAAAATACGACGACGGCTTTGATTCGCGTTGAATACAAAATTAAGCCGGACGAAAAAACGCTGCGAAATCTTTTAATGCCTTATTACTTTAAGGACGGCGTTTATAAATGGGAAAGCGATAAAGAGCGCGCGGCGCTCGCAGATAACTTCGCGAAAATTTTCGCTCAAACTGTTTACGCGGTCAATCCTAACGATCGGAACGACCGGCAAAGTAAAGACGCGAAGGAACTCGCCGCGTTGTTCCCGTTGAGGACGATTTACGCCGAACGAATTTTGGGCGAAGACGGGAATTGTTGCGACGATCCCTTAGCCGCGTTGATCGCTACCTTTTTTGACGCTAACAAGAGCGAACCCGATTCCAAAATTGCCGACCAAATCGCCAAATTGCGCCAAGCGGCAACCGAAACGAGCCAGGAAGCGGAACGAGATTTCAACGAAAGACTTAACGAGTTGCTAGAACAAGCGGTCGGTTTTGGATATCCGAACGCCGAGGAGTTGCGGCTTTTGGTGGCGACGAATTTAAGTTTCGACGAACAGTTAAAAAATCGAACGCGCCTCTTCTACGCGTCGAACGACGGCGAAGAAACGTTGCCGAGTTCGCGCAATGGGCTCGGGTACAAAAATCTCGTCAAAATGGAATTTATGCTTGCGGCCTACGCTAAGGAGCTTCAACTGCGCGGCGGCGCTTGCGTTCCGCTGCTCTTTATCGAAGAGCCGGAATCGCATATGCATCCGCAGTTGCAACGCGCCTTTGCGGAGCATTTAGAAAACTTCCTTGAAACGATACAGAATAAGGCGGACGCGTATGTCCAGGTTTTCTTAACGTCGCATTCCTCGCATATCGCCAACACGACGGATTTTGCGAAGATTCGCTACGCGCAAAGAACGCCCGACGGCGTCGTTTACAAAAATTTAAAAGATTTTGCGGAAAGCAAGCCCGAAAACACGACGTTTATTCGCAAATATTTGACGCTCGCTCGTTGCGATCTCTTTTTCGCCGACAAGATAATTTTAGTGGAAGGCGCGTCCGAACGTTTGCTTCTGCCCGATATGATCGCCAAATGCGATAAAAAGGGGCTTTTCAATTCGCGAACATATAAATTGCCCGCTCAATATTATTCGATAATCGAGGTCGGCGGCGCTTACGCGCATTTGTTTGTTCCATTGTTGGAGTTTTTGGGGGTTCCAAGTCTAATCTTAACCGATATCGACGCGGTGGGAGCCGATTCAAAAGAAGCGTTAGTAAGCGAAGGCGAAACTACTTCCAACGCCACCTTGAAATATTGGGTAAAGCGAGTGAAGGGAAGTACGAAAAAAGATAAGCTTAGTTTGGAAACCATTCACAACCTTTCGCGGAACGAGAAAACAATTGGTAAAATTCATATCGAATGTCAGACAAAGGAAAACGGTTTATGCGGTCGGTCGCTAGAAGAAGCGATTAGGAATGTCAATAGAAAACGCTACGGATTACCGGAGGTAGGCGCGACGGAAAAAGATATTGAATTTAACGGTAAGAATAAGACTGGTTTTGCGCTGGAACTGACTTGCGGGCCTGTCGAAAATAAAAGACGAAAGCTACCGGAGACAAAGTTCGCCAATAACTACGAAATTCCGGAATACATTAAGAGCGGTTTGCGTTGGCTGAACGATCAATTGGTTTTTACGGAAAAAAGTAAGGAGACCGTCGTAAATGAACAAGACGATTGAAAACGAACGCTTTACGGCGGCGAAAGCGGAGGCGGATAAAGTCGAGGAACGGATTCTCGACGCGTTGCGACGGGGCCGAAGTTTCCGCGTCGAAGCGGGGGCCGGCTCCGGTAAGACGTATTCGCTAAATCGCGTCGTCGAATGGGTGCAAGCCAATAAAAGAGAAGAGTTTCAACGCAAGAAGCAAAACGCGGTTTGCGTTACCTACACGAACGCGGCGGTCGAGGTGATTCGCGAACGCTTGCCGAACGATTCCTTTATCGAACCTTCGACGATTCACGCTTTCGCTTGGAAAGCGATCAAACGGTATCAAAGCGCGTTGATCGACCAGATTCAAAAGGACGAATCGCTTTGGTCGAAGGGGGCGGAACGCGTTGAAATTTCTAAGGTTGATTATTCGTTAGGAAGTCGATATACGGAAAACGGCGTTCACTATCTCTATCACAGCGACGTGTTGGACTTGTTTTGCCGCCTTTTGGATCGGCCTAAATTTCGCCGCGTCTTCGCAGATAAATATCCGCTGATTTTAATCGACGAATATCAAGACTCCTATAAGCCGCTCGTCGACCGTTTTATCGAATATTTTATCGCGCAAGACAGGGGCTCGCAATTTGGGTTCTTCGGCGACGCTTGGCAGACGATTTACAGCTCGAACAACGCTTGCGGTTTAATCGAATGCGAGAAACTCGAAGTGATTCAAAAGAACGCGAATTTTCGTTCCGCGCCTAAGATTGTAGACGTTCTGAACAGATTGCGCCCCGAGTTGCCGCAACGTTCCGCGGTCGACGGTTTCGAAGGCGAGGTTTACGTCGTTACCTGCGACGACTTTAAAGGCGAACGGCGCGCCGAACGAGCTTTTCAAGGCGATTTGCCGGAAGACGAATTAAAAGAACGCTTAAATCTTCTGAATAAACGCGTTAATGCAACGAGCTCGCCCGGCGAAACGTTAAAAACGTTGATGATAACGCATAAAGTATTGGCGACCCAGCAAGGATACGACCGACTTTTGAACATTTTAGACGACGGATTTCGGAACAAGGACGACGCGTTTCTTTTGTTTTTTATGAACGTCGTCGAGCCGATTTACGCCGCTTTGACCGAAGAGAACACGCGGGGCCTGTTCGACGCGCTCGGCGTTCGACGGTATCCGATTACGCGAAAATCGGAAAAAACACAATGGAAGACGTTGCGCCAAAATCTCGAAGAGGCGCGCGAGCGGAAAACGCTCGACGTGTTGAACGTCGTCGCCGAATCGAAACTGGTTCCGATTCCTCCGAAAGTCGAGGAGCATTTACGGCGCTTTCGCGTTGAACCGGACGCGATCTACGTTGCGAAAACAAGCGCGACGCTTCGAGATTTATTCGATTTAGAGTACCGCCAATTTTGCAACGCGATTAATTTTTTACGTCCGGAGTCGGCTTTTTCGACGGAACACGGCGTCAAAGGCGAGGAATACGACAACGTTATTTTCGTTATAAGCAAGGGCTGGAACCAATACCAATTCGAAACTTACGCGCCGATGATAACGGGCGTCGTCGCCGTTCCGAAAGGAAAAGAGGAGGCGTTCGAACGCAATCGCAACTTGTTTTACGTTTCCTGTTCGCGAGCGAAAAAGCGATTGATACTCTTTGTTTCGTTAACGATCGACGCGAAATTTCGAGCGTTTTTGACCGACTTGGTCGGCGAAAAACGCGTTTTAACGTTCGGCGAATTTTTAGCGCTCAACGGTTAACGAACTTACTGCTCGTCGGTTGCGCGAGTCGACGAGAAGAGGCGAAGCGTCGAACCGTCGGCGCGCTCTCCGCCTCAAAGACTTCCTAAGAAACGAAATAAAAAGCGTTGCGCGACGTTACAGACAATTCCAAACTTCGTCGATTACGATTTGGTTCTCTCTTTGGGCAGTCATCGCCGCGACCAGCGATTCGACGTCGCAAACGACGCGACTTTCGGCGACGTCGAGCGTTAGGTAAGCGCGATATTTTTTGAGGAGCAGACTAGCCGCGCTCGACGATAAACCGTTTTTAATCAAGCAAATAGTCCCTTCGTCGTCGGTTCCGTATTTGATTCGACTGTAAAACGACGCGTCGAGCAAGTCGAGTTTGTGAAGAACCTCCACTAACTTTAACAACGTGTTGTCGACGTAATCTTGTTCCTCTTTAACGCGGACGATCGCCAAGTTCGTCAACTGACGTCGCGTCTTCTCTCTTACGCGAACCCAATTGAGCGGGCCGTTTTCGGTAAGTGAAATTTCGCCCCATTTGCCGACGTAAATCAGCTTGCCGGCGTCTTTCCGTAGTTCGTCGAGCCAATACTTGACAAAACGCTCGACCATTTCCGAATAGGAGAGACGCTTGCCGCGCCAGTCAAACAACATTGCGTAAAAGCGACGCGCGCTTTCGTTGCTTAAAGGCGTCCAACGTTTCGGAATCTTTTCGGTATTTTGAACGAAAAGTCGGCTCAGGACGTTTAGCAACTTGTCGGCGTCGCTTATTTTAGGAGACTTGCTCTTATACGCGTCAACGAAGGCTTGCATCTTCGCTTCGCAAGCAAAAACGTCGATTTCGACGACGCCGTTCGCGACGCAAATCTTGCCGACGGGCGTTTGAGCGCGGCGATCGGCGTAATGGGGAACGACGCCGGTTTCGTAATTTTCTAAAAACTCGGACGCTGCGCGCAGGACGTTTCGCTGTTTTTTGTCGCTAAGGTCGCTTTGACTTAGCAATACGTTTTTAACGTCGTCGCGTTCTTTTTTTTGAACGTTGGCCGACTCTTTTAAAAAATTTTCGACGTTGGCGTTTTGCGCAAGATACCGTCCGGCGACGAGATAGATTTGCGGCGTCAACAGTTTTAGCGTTCCTGTTTCGCGGTGAAAAATTTCGTTGAATCGGCAAACGCGACCGACGAGATTTTTAAACGACGCGCGAGTTAGACGGCCTAGTCCGCGTCGATTGTCGAGAATAAACATTCGCTTGGCCGGGAGATTGACGCCGGACAAAAGCGTGGAGCTGCAAACGACGTATCTAATCGCCGCTTCGTTTCGATAAAGTTTTTCGACGTAACTCCTTACCGCGTCCGGAACGCTGCCGTGGTGGTAAACGACGCCTTTACGCAAGCAGGTCAATAAATGATATTCGGGCGAGAGGTAATCGGCGATATTTTGAATTGCGACGTCGAGCGTCGGGGAATCGATTTCCGGCAAAGCGGCGGCCAACGTCAAGGCGAAGTTTTCAACGTCTTTCGGTTTATTTAAGTAAACGAGATTTTTAGCGGTCGCGTATTTTACAACGACTTGCTCGTCGCGATCCAACGTTGGCGAATCGGGCGCGACGATAAAATCGTTCAAGAATTGGTCGTAAAATCGGAGACCGCCGCGGTTTCTTACGTCGTAAAGGAAATATTTTTCCGTTTTAACGTACTCGGAAACTTTAAAAGGCGCGATTTCGTAAGTTGCGTAGCGCGACTGGAGATTCTTGGCCTCGTGAATAAACGGCGTCAAGAACTTAAACGCGACGTTCGGATTTCTTTTTTTCGCGACGGCGATAACGCCCGCCAACGTGAGATTGCGACCGTCGTCTTCCAGCAGTTCGTGCGCTTCGTCGACGACGACGCAGTCGAAGGCAAGGTTGGCGTCTTTCTTAAAGAGTCGAAGAAGACGTTCTTGCGTCAATACGGCGAGGCAGGGCGCGTCGGCGGCGTTGTACATTTCGGGGTGAACGATAATTTTCGAAAAGAAGCGTTTGCCGACCGTGCGAATGCGTTTTTGCGTCTGTCCTAACAAGGCTCTCGTGGACGTCAAAACGCAGATATTTTTACCGGCGTACGCTCTGATCGCCGACAAGATAAGTTCGGACTTTCCGTAGGAAGTCGGCGCGACGACGGCGACGGTCGCGTTTTTCAGTTCGGTAAAAAATTCTCCGAGCGAGCGTTGTTCTTTCGGTTAAATACCCGAACTCCGAGGCGTAGCGCTCGACGAACGCGGCGTTCCATTCGGTGAAAAAGTTGCGACGTTCGTCGGCTATATAGCGTTCTTCAATAAACTTGCTAACCGGATAAAGCCCCTGGTTGATCGCAATTTCGTACAACGGGGCGTAGTCTCCGGTTTGACTTCCGTATTCGACAAAAATGCGATAACCGAGCCGCCGAACGTCGACGGCCTCGGCGTTGATGAAACAAAGGGCGAGTTTGAAGAGCGTTCATACTCGTTGTCGCTTAGCTTTTCGCCGACGATAAAGCGACGGTAAATAGGAGCGGCGCTCGAATTTTTAATTTTCGCAAGGGTTAAGTCGGGTTTAAGCTTGCGTTTCATCGTTTGCCTCGCTATTTAAAAAATCGTAAACCGCCTCGAAAGTTCCTTTTTGAATCGCGACGACAAACGCGTTCTTAAAGCGTTGCGCTTCGACGATTCGAGAGTATTTACGACCGATCGGCCCGCTTGCGACGAGTTCGGACGTCGGATGAAAAATCGCGCCGATTAGCACGACGTTAAAGGTTGAGCTAGAATTCTTTTGCGCGATCGCGTTGTTAGTATGTTGGCTCAAAATTTTGTTCATTACGGACGTTTCGGAACTTGCGTTGTTCATCGCGACGCATACCGCGTTCATTGCGTTGCGCCAAGGGCCGCTATCGTTGGAGTTTAAACGTTCGCATAAATCGTTTTGCGCGTCGTTTAATAGTCCGACGAGGGAAGTCGTCGCGGTTTTATGCTCTTTTCGCTTAGCGCCGGATTTTATTTCCGCTATCCAGAGTTCGCGATCTTTCGGTTCGAACATCATTAATATCGAACCCTTTTTTAAAGCTACGTTCCTCCATATTGAAAAAGGGCGACGCGACGATAAACCGGCCCTCGATTTCGAGAATAACGTGCGCTAGAAGTTCGCCGATCATACCTTTGCGTCGATTTTGCGAAGACTTTTCCGATTCTTGGTAACGTTTTACGAACTCTTTGGCCGTTTCGGAATAGGAATAAAGTAAGCAGGGGGATTCCGCCTGCGCGGCGCCGTTGCATATGGCCGACAGGCGGTCGCGAATCTCTTTTTTCAATTCTTCGGAGAGGCGTTCGACGACGTAAAGCGCGCAACCGTCGCGTTCTTCTTTAATTACTCCCGGTAATAATTCCATAAAACTTGTTCTTGTCAAGGCAGTCGCAGGTCGCCGTTGGAGCGTCGCGTCAAGAGACTGGGAGGCGAACGAATACGCTTGAGTCTCTTGAAAATACGCGCTGTTTTTTCGGCGATTGGAAGTAAAAACAAAACGCTTTTATTATATCGGGAATTCATAAAAAAACAATGTTGCGGCTGTAAAAAAGCCGTGGGAGGCGAGTAAATTGAACGCTAAAATCTGTAACTATTAGGGGTTGGGAAGACGGTAATAAACGGCGTTCGTTTTATTTTAAACGCAAGATTTCTGAAAAAACGAAGCGTGTTTTGCAACGATAAAATTAGGGCGCGCGATGTAAGCCGGCGTTCGTTGCGACCGTTCACGTTTCCCGAAACGTGGGCGACGCTTCGGCGTTGGGGCGGCGAAGCGTCGCCCAAGAAACGCTCAACGCGCGAGTAAACCGGCGGCGCTTGCGGAGATGCCGGCGATTTATCGATATAAGCGTTATAAACTGAACGGCAGAACATAAATTTTTTTAGGCGCGTTTACGGAAGCGCGCTCCGCCAATAAAACGCAACGTCTTGTTTGGCGGAATTAAGAGGGGGAAAAAACGCAGGTGGGACGCCGGTTGGGATACGTTGCAATAAGAAATTTTTTAGTTAAAATGAAAAAAGCAGGTGGTCGCTGAAAATACCGCGCGACGTCGGGCCATAAAGTTGCGGTATTTCGTTCACGGGAGAAAGAGACGCGTTAAGGGAGTTTTTCAGGAAGGAGAAAAGCGCAACAAATTTTTTCCTGTGGATTGAAAACGGTTCGAATGTTAAATATTGGTTTGAAAGAAATTAGAAGTTCGACGGCGTTATGTTTTCTACGTTTTTAGTAAAAAAAGCCGAAAATGTTTTAAGCGAATATTTTCCGCTTGGTTGCCGAGCGACGACAAAAACGCGAGAGTTTGCGTTATTTAGCGAGAAGTTGCAAGCCGAAACCGGGCTTAACCTTGACTTTGACGCTAACGAGTGGTTAGAATTGCTGAAATTAGCGGGAACTTGCGTCGACGGTTATGTTTATCCCTTTAAAACGATTGAGTCGAAAACGGAAAAGGCCCCGACGGAGCTTCCGCGACAAACGAAAATAAATACGCCCGAGCGCAAGGGCGACGGTGGAAGCGCGCGAGCGCTTTGCGACGAAGTTATGAAAATAAAGCGTATTCCGCGAGATCAAATTCCGGTCGACACGGTCAAACGAATCGCCAACGTTTTGTATAAAAACTTTAAGACGGGTTTTTCCTTGCGAAGCGCGGCAGATATGAAGCGTTTTCGCGCGTTGGAGCCGGTTTTAAAGCGAGAAAGCGACGAGACGTTGCGCCAGCAGATCGCCAGCGTCGGGTGTTGCGTCGACGGAAACGTTTACATAATTTTGAAAACCGGGCAAAATTATTTGACGCAATTGGTCGAAGGACTTTGGCGAAGCGGGTGCGGCGTTATTTATTATGAAACGCTTTTCGAACGCTATAAAACGACGTTGCAAGAACACCGTTTTGAAACGCTCGCGGTTCTTCAAAATCGATTGCGCGCTTACTTCCGAGATTACGCGTTTTACGACGAATATTTTGAGAAAACGAAAACGCCCGGAAGCGAACCGAAGAAAGTGTTGGGCGAAATCGAACGCGTCTGGCAACGCGACGGCGAGCTTGAACTCGACGTCTTAGCGAACTGGCTCTTAATTCCTAAATCCAAAATTCGCGCCTATTTGAACGCTTCGCCGAAATATGCGTACCAAGGCGCGGGCGTTTACGCGAAAAAAACGTCGCTCCGAAACGTTGCAGCGGTCGTCGAAGCGAGCGAGAAGGAGGCAATGCAAACGACCGACGTTCGCCTTCAAGACGCGACGACGTTTGTAGAGTCCGTCAAAGCGAGCGACGTTTTGAGCGAATCGGCGCGCAACCTGTTGCAAAATATTTTAGCGGAACGGTTTGCCAACGGTTTTCGCTTGAATTCGACGATCGAAGCGGCGCGTTTGCGAAAATATCTCCAAGAATCCGAGCGCGAAGAAGGCTCGGCGCTTGCGCAATCGGACGACGCGACTTTGCGGAATGCGGTTAAACAGATCGGAATTCTTTGCGAAGAAAAGATTTACGTTGTCGACAAAACGACGGACGAGACGATTCGCGCGGAAATCGAAAGCGCGTTTGACTCCGGCGCGAGAGCGATTTTTTACGAATCCCTATTTGACCGTATTGTCGCGGCGTTGCCCGACTATTTTTCGTTAGATTTGCTTAAAGACCGAATTAAAAGTCTTTACGCCGCTTCCGAGCGTAAAATTCGATTCGCTGAAAATTACTTAAATATATATATATAGGTCAACGACTTCGAGCGGCGATTTAGCCGAAAACGAGATTATCGAGGCGGAGCTCCTTCGCGTTTGGAGCGACGCGACGTGCGAACGCGCCGCCGATTTGCGCGAACGCTTGCCCTATATTCCGGCGTCGTCGGTCGACGACGTTCTCTCGAAGTCGAACGCGTTTCTAAGCGTCGATAAGGAGCTTTACGTTCGTTTCGATCGGCTCGACGTTCCGAACGAAGAAAAAGAAGCCGCTCTTAACTTTACTAAAGACAAAGTTTCCGAAGTCGGTTTCTTGACGATCGGCGAATTGCCGTTGGGGCGCTTGGAAGCGCGCAACGAGGAAGCGACGCCGGAACTTTTGCGTCGGGCCCTTTTCGAATTGGCGCTCAAAGACGAATTTCGGCTGTATGGGCGCCTAATTTCCGAAAAAGGGGAAAAGCTGAATCGCGTCGAAGTCGTTCGGCGCTTCTGCCGCGCCGCCGGTTCGCGCCTGGATTTGGAGGAAATCCGCGATTTTGCGCTCGATTTGACGGGCGGTAAGTCGGTCGACGCTCAGAATTTAGCGTTGGAAGCGGCTTGGACTTCGCTCGTTTGTCTGGAACAGGGCGTTTTCTGCCCGGATTGTTTTCTTGATTTTGACGTCGAGGCGACCGACGCCGCGCTCGACGCGTTCTTTGCGACGCTCGAACCGAAGCGCGAACACGCTGGTTCCAAAGAGTTTACGTCGTTTTCTCAGTTTCCGCGCTGCGGCGTCGCTTGGAGCGTTTGCGTGCTGGAGAGTTTTTGCCGACGTTTCAGCCGGCGCTATCGTTGGGAAGCGCGTTCTTTTAATAAGTCGTCGACCGGCGCCGTGTTTCGCGTCGATTCGGAAAAGACGTTCCTTGACGGCGCGAGCGAGTTCGCCGCGTTCGCGAACGTTTGTCTCGATAAATCGGCGGTCGCTAACGTCTTAATCGACGCGGGTTATCTTGCCGACGGGCGTTCCGAAAAAATTCTCGGCGACATTATTTCCAAGGCCAAAGCGATGCGAAAGGAGGCGCGTTAATGTATTCGTATTCATACGATCCGAAAACCGGCGGAATTTTATTGAAACCGACCTCGAGCGACGGCGGACTGTCGAAAGAACCGCGTCCGGTTTACGCGGCGGAACTCGATTTATTGGGGTTCGGCGACGTTTGGAAATACGACGCGCAAAACGAAGCGCCGTACATGTGGGCCGAGGCGAACGTCTATTATTATCGCGGGCGCAAAGTCGTTAACCTTAAAGGGGGCAACCTTTACGAAGCGCCGGAAATCGTTCTCGAAAAAGACGAAAACGGCGTCGCTCTCGAATTGGAACCGAAAGGGCGCAAACTGCGACCGGTCGACCTAAAAAAGATGATCGCCGCGAACGCGAAAACGCTCGAAATCATTGAAAACGCGACGGTTAAGAAGATTAAAAACGTCTACGAGAAGCGACGCGGCAAGCTCGACTGCTTTCACGTCGCGTTTTCGGGCGGGAAGGACAGCGTCGTATTGCTGGATTTAGTGCGCAAAACCCTTCCTCGCGACGGTTACGTCGTTCTCTTTGCGGATACCGGAATGGAGTTTCCGGACACTTACGAGACGGTCGAGGCGACGCGTCGCGCTTGCGAGGCGGACGGCGTCGCGTTTCACGTCGCGAAATCGCGAATGACGCCGGAGGAAAGTTGGGCGATTTTCGGGCCGCCGTCCCGGGTGTTGCGTTGGTGCTGCAGCGTTCATAAGAGCGCGCCGCAAACGTTGAAACTGCGCGAGATAACGCATCGCGCCAATTATACGGGGCTCGATTTTGTCGGCGTGCGGCGGCACGAGAGTATGCGTCGTTTTGGATACGACGAGGAAAATTTTGGAAAAAAACAAAAGGGCCAATACAGCCATAACTCGATTCTCGACTGGACTTCGGCCGAAATTTGGCTTTATATGTACGCCAACGATTTGCCGATAAACGCCGCCTATAAAAAGGGGTTGGCGCGCGCCGGCTGCTTGTTCTGTCCGATGTCGAGCGGCTCGAACGAGTACGTTCGTCGAGCGTGTTACGAAAAAGAGGTCGACTTTTACGTCGACGCGATTAAGAGTCGCTACGATTCGCCGGAGGATTCGGAGGAAAAACGCCTCTCTTACGTTTTAAACGGCGGCTGGAACGCGCGAAAAAACGGCCGCGATTTTAACGAGAACGTATTCCGTTGCACGGAAACAAGTTACGGCGGCGAATTGACAATAAGAATGTTGGAGCCGACTTCCGAATGGCGCGAGTGGGTTAAAACGCTCGGGCACGTTCGGCAAACCGGAACCGACGCGTTTACCGTCGATTACGATCGCGAACTGATCGAGTTTTCCTTGAAGGAAACCGACGCGGAAGTCGTCGTCAAGATTCCGGAAGCGACGTTAAAAGAGCGTCCGGCGTTTAGTAAACTGTTTCGCCAAGTGTTTCGCAAAGCCGCGTATTGCATAGGTTGCGACGTATGCGCGTCAAACTGTCATCAAGGCGCGATTCGTTTTGTCGACAATAAAATTCAGATAACCGATTGTATCGGATGCCGCGAGCGCTACGAGATCGACAGCGGTTGCTTGTTGTTCCATTCGCTCCGTCATCCGCAAGGAGGAGGCATATCCGTGAAAAAAACGACGAGCTTGAACTCTTTCGCCGACCACGCGCCGAAAACCGAGTGGTTCGAAGCGTTTTTCGCCTTAGAAAACAACTTCTTTACCGAGCATTCGTTGGGGCCGAATCAGTTTTCGGTCTTCGGGCGCTTTTTGCGAGACGCCGGGCTGAGCGCGAAGAAAGATTTTACTCCCTTCGCCGCGTTGATCAAAAGACTTGGGTGGGAAGACGAGACGGCGCAAGGACTTATGTTGATTAATCTTGTCGCGCGGAACCCGCAGTTCGAGTGGTATGTTCGCAATTTCGACGTCGGAACGGAGAATCAGCGAGACCGCGTTGAAGAAAAGTTACGCGCCGAGGACGTGAAAGAGAAGGACGCTAAGTCGATTTGTAAGGCGTTTAAGCGCATTGTCGAAACCCCGATGGGAACGAACTTGAACTTTGGTCGCGTCGATAAAGACGGCAAAGAGGAGTACTTAACCCGAACAAAATGCGTCGTTTCGGAACCGCTCGTCGTCCTTTACGGGCTCTTCAAGTTCGCGGAGAAGTGCGGCGATTATAAGCGCTTCACGCTGTCGGTTTTAATGGACGACGAGATCGAACGCGATGGTGTGTCGCCGACTCGGATTTTCGGGCTCGAACGCGAGGAAACGGTGGAGATTTTGCGCGGACTTGCCGCTAAATATCCCGAGTTCATCGACGCGTCCTTCACGCACGACCTGGAAAAAATCACGTTGGCCGACGACAAAACCTCCGTCGACGTTTTGCGATTGTTTTAATTTATTCGAATAATTAACGTCTTTATTGATAACGTTTCAACTGGATTGGGGCCGATATGCGCAGCGAAAAATACGACGCTTATTTCGACGTCGACGAAGATTATTTTCCGACGATTAGCGATTCGTCGATCAAAAAGGGGGAAGAGAGCGATCCCGATTTTTGGATGCGAACTTACCCGCACGCGACCTTCATCGACGCGCTCAAGAAGTTGGAACGAATTTTAAATCGCGTCGACAAAAAGTCGCTTTGGCTTGAAGGCGCGTACGGAAGCGGCAAGTCCCAATGCGCGTACGCGTTGCGTCGCATCTTGGAGGTCCCGCAAGAGAAGCTCGTTCAATATTGGGAAAAGTACGACGCGCTGAAAAAAGAGAAGGATTTGCTGCAAAAGTTGATCGGTTGCAAAGAGCGCGGCGTTTTGACCGTTTACCGGTCGTCGTCAAGCGAAATTCGCGACAATCGCAAACTTTTCTTCGCGGTGCAAGAAAGCGTTTTGAACGCGCTCAAAGCGAAAAATTGCAAGTGTTTAGGGAACTCGACGCTTCGCGATTCGGTTGTCGCTTGGCTTTCGAAAGACGCGCAAAAAGCGATGTTTGACGCGCTCTTGAAGGGGAAATATTCGTCCTTCCCGTACCGCTCGACCGACGAAGTTCTCGACAGGTTGCGCGGCGGCGGAGACGTCGGCGATTTGATCGGGAAAATTTTGAGCATCGGAGACGCGGAAGGCATTACCGCGTTTGAACTTACGGTCGACGACCTTTGCGATTGGCTCAAAGACGTGATCGCGGCGAACGAGCTGCAAATCGTCTTTATTTGGGACGAATTTTCCGAGTATTTCATCAATAATCGCAACAGTTTAACCTCGTTTCAACGTTTGGTCGAACTGAACGCGGAGACTCCGTTCTTTATCGTGCCGATCACGCACGAGTCGGGGGCCTACTTCGCGCCGTCGCAAGACTCAAATTGGAAGAAGATACGCGACCGTTTTCTTCCGGTGGAGATTAAACTGCCGGACTCCGTCGCTTTCGAGTTGATTTCTTGCGCGTTGACCGTTCGCGACGGAATGAACGACCGTTGGAGCGAAATGGCGGAGGACTTGAACTCGCGCTTGGGGAGTTCGCGGCGCGGCGTCGCCTCGTTGGTTCGCGTCGACGAGCGAACGATGAAGAGCATTATGCCGATTCAGCCGTACGCCGCCGTCGCGTTAAAGTACATCGCGTCGACCTTTAAGTCGAATCAACGGAGTATGTTCGACTTTATTAAAACGGTCGACGACGGCGAAACGCAAGCGTTTCAATGGTTTATCAAAAATTACGGGCCCGAGGAAGACCGCCCGTTGCTGACGATCGATATGCTTTGGAACTTCTTTTACGAGAAGGGACGCCGCGATTTAGACCGTCGAATCGCCGACGTTTTGGACGGTTACGAACCGCGACGGCGAAATTTGCGCGACGAAGAGCAAGTCGTTTTGAAAGCGATTTTGATTATGCAAGCGCTCGACGCCGCGTTGAACGGTTCGGTTCCGCTTTTCCACGCGACCGAGGAGAATCTGCGCGGCGTTTTCGAAGGAACCGCAAGTCTAGAAGGCGCGCGCTCTTGCAACATCGCCGACAAAATGATGCGCGCCGGCGTTCTCTTTAAAAAGAAGATCGATAAAAAGACCGAGGTGTACGCCGTCGAAATGTCGACCGGAGATCAGTCGAAGATCGACGAGATTAAAGAAAATATTCGCAACGGTTTAAAGACGAGCAGACTGATCGACGACGCCGGGTTGCGCGGCGCTCTTGCGCTTAGTTCCGCGTTGAATTTGCGTTTCGAAAATATTCCCGGAACCGGCGAAATCGCAAGCGCTTCCTTCGACGGATGGACGCGGGATTTGAACGCGTTTCGTCAGCGAGGCCAAGAGTCCTGGCGTTTCGCGGCGTTGGCCGGTTTTGCGATGCGAAAAGACGAAGCGGAGAAGTTGCAGGCGAAGATTCGCGAGTCGGCGGCGAAACCGGAAAACGACGACGTCGTTTTCATCGACGCTTCGGCTACGACCTTAAATGAAGAACAGATCGAGAATTACGTCGAATTTGCCGCGCTTGCCGAATATTATCAAGGCGCCGACCGCGCCGCCTCGAGTTCCAACGCCGCCAAAGCGAAAGAAATTTTGCGCGAGTGGAAAAACGCGTTTGAAAAAGGACGCTACATTGTGTATTATAACGGTAAAGATTGGCGTTGCGGTTCCGCGGCGGCGTTGCGCGACGTCCTTCAAGAGATCGTAACGGCTAAGTTCCGAACGGCGTTCGATTTCGACGGACTAACCGACAATATGTTGAAAGCGACGCAAACTAAAGCGAGCGCGAAAAACGGGCTTGAAGCTCGTTTGGGGAAAACGAGCGGCGTCGTTGTCGGCATTGAGAAAAAAGTCTTTTCGCCGGCGGAAATTTTGACGCTTCCCGATTATTGGAAGGCGTTTCCGGACGAAAAAATCTCGAAAATCAAAATCGCGCTCGACGAAACGATCGCCGCTTCCTTCAAACGAAACGGACAAGTCGCGCTTTCGGAGATTTGGAGTTTTCTGCAAAACGAATACGGGTTCGCGCGCTGCAATTGTTATTCGTTCCTAACCGGTTTTCTTTTAAAGGAATACGGCGAGGATAGAAAACTGCGCTTTTCCGATTCGCACGGACTGCAGAGCGAAATGAACGTCGATTCGTTAAGCGACGCGTTGGGCGCGCAGATCGACAAGAAAGCAAAAAGCGATTCTTACATTGTGAAGCAAACGCCGGAAGAGCGCGCGTTTTACGACGTCGTAACCGCTTGGGGCGCGCCGAAAAGTTGTTCGTCTCCGGCGCAGGGAGCGAGCGCGGTATCGGCGTGTTTGCAGCGTCGCGGTTTTCCGTTGCGTTTTATCGCAAACGTCGTCGGGAAAGAGGTTTACGAAATTGCCAAACGCTTCGTCGACTTGCATAAAAGCGAAGGCGACGCCCAGCTTGAAATCGCGAGGGAAATTGGGAAGATTGCGCTTAAACGACGCTCCTTGTGCGACGAATTGAAGGAAGCGCTGAATCCGGAAAACTTTAGCAAAGGCGCCGAACTTTATTTGCGCGATTTTGACGACGGTCGACTTTGGATTCTCGCCGAAAAAATCGGCGCGCAAACGAATTTGTTAGACGACGTCAAAACGCGCTTTACGAGCGTTAAGCATCAGGCGCTTTGGAACGACGAAACGCAAGACGAGGAACTTCGAAACCTCGCGATCGAGTACGCTTTTGCGAACGCGACGAACGAAGTTCTTCGAACGTCGACCAAGGCGAACTCTAAAAAGGCGGCCCTCTCCGCGTTGCGAGAAGCGGCGCGTCGAATTCCGTTTTCAAACGCGCAAGCGGCGGCGCGATACGTCGAACTCGAAAATTTCGTCGACGCGTTGAGCCAAATTATCCGCGGCGAAACGATTCAGGTTGATTTTTTGAAGGCGACGACAAGCGAAATGGAAGCGCGACGCGACGACGTTCGCGAATTATTGCTCGCTGGAAAAGACGCGTTTAAAGAGGTTTACGCAAATTTCCTCGAAAACTTGAACGACGAAGAAATCAAACGTTTGCGCAATCGTATGCCGCTTGGAATGTTCGAGTTTTCGACCTCCGAATGCGAAGCGCGCGTCGTCGACGAAGTCGCCAAAATCACGCAAGCTCGCTTAAAGGCGCGACTCGAAAAATTCTGGTTCGAAAAAACGGGAACGCGAACGCCGGTCGAATGGTCGCAACTCAATAAAACGCCGATTTTATGCCTGATACCCAACGAAGAGTTCGAGGACGCCAAACGCGCTTTCGAAACGTTGAACAAAACTAACCCCGAAGAGTACGAGATTAACGAAGCGTTCGAGTATTTGCGAAACGCCGATTTCTTCCGCTTTTTGGACGACGAAGAACGACGGCGCGACGCGTTCGAAAGAGCTTTCCTTAAATCCGCCGGAGCGCGACGATTGGTAACACGCGAGCAAATTCTCGGCGCGTTGGAGGAAACGGCGATTCCCGTTTACGCTTGGTTTGGCAATCCCGCGATTGAAACGTTAACGCGTAATTTGGTCGACGCGGAATATCGTTCGCAGGGCGCCGAGCGCGTGTTGACGAAAATCGACCAGATGAGTGAGCTGAAATTAAAGTCTTATTTGAAAAGACTTGTAAAAGGAAACTCGATCGTCGGTCTCGAAATTTTGGGAGACGACGAATGATTTCGCAAGCCAAAAACGCGATTGAAAAATATTTAAATTCGGACGTCGCGACGCCGTTTTTCTACGTCGTCGGCGACTCCGAATGGATCGCGGCCAAGCGAGCCTTAGGCGAGATGGGGTTCCAAATCCTTAAAACGAGCGATTTTTGCAAAGACGCCGATTGCGAACCGTGCCTTGATTTGTTGCGGGACGAGTTGAAGGAATCGAAAAAACATTGCGCGCTTTTGGGGCTTGGAGAGTATTTGGCGTTGCGCGGAGAAAGCGAAGCTCGCGTCCAACTTGATATTTTGCGGTCTTTACAACTGGAGGGAAAGGGCAAGGTCGTTTTGCTGTTGCGCGGCGTCGCCGAAATCGTTGAAACGATGCGCCGCGCCGATCGGCGTTTCGCTCGAATCAAACGGCTCTATTTTTCGGAAGATTGCAAAAGCGATATTCGGGTGGAACAAATCGCCGCCGAACTTTCATACGATAAGTGTTTAGTTGGCCTTAAAGAATTATTAACCGCTTTCGAAGATAATGAGAGCGAAATATCGATTTCGCAAAGGTCGAAGCCGTTTGTTGTTAAGACCGATTTAAATTTAGACGCGGCGCTTTGTTCGACGCGTCTAATTGCGTCGGCGTTTGATTTGGTCGCGCCTTATTTACCTAACGCCGACGCGTTAAGAAACTACGGCGACGCCGAGAAGTGGGAGGCCTTGGCGCGAGAATTTTCCGAAGAAAACAACGATTGGAAAGCCGTTTTTCGCAAACGAGGTTGGGAAGGCGATCTTGCCGCGACGTCTTCTTTTGAACAAACGTTAAACGGTTACGAAGGTTGGCTTTATTTCCTTGCGCTCCAAGTAAGCGTCGATAAAAAAAAGCGCCCGTACTTGCGCCGCGTTCTCGACCAAACGTTCGATTGCAAAGCGTTAAGAGCGAACGTTATTCGCGCGATTTTGGACGTCGACCCGACCGATTCGCAATTTTGGCGACTTTACGATGAGCGCAAGGATTTGTTGCGTAAGCTCGGATTCGTCGAAGCGGAAGCGCGCGAATTTATCGAGGAAAATCGTCGCGATAAGTCGTTAAAAAACAGACTTAAACGACTTACCGATTTAACGGCGGCGGAACGGCGAGAAGCGATTCGTTGTCAAGGTTGGTTGGATCAGGAAGCGACAAAGCGCGTTTGTCCCGACTTAATCGCTTATACGGAAAACGTTTGCATAAACGCGGGGAGCGATTCGGATTTCTTAACCGACTACTTTCGCGATTATAAACGGCAAAAGTTGGCGGGAAACGTCGAACCGGAGTTCGAACGGCGCGTCGAGGAAATCGCGCAAAGTCGTTTGTACAATCGACTTCCGACGCGCGACACCGCGCTTGACGGCTTGTTGCGGCAAGCCAAAGCTAACGGCGAGTCGGAAGACGAAATCGGCTTGTATTGCTGCGACGCGCTTGGCGTCGAGTTTTTAGGTTTTGTTGAAGCGACGGCGCGTAAAGAAAATTTACGCGTTTGTCAACGCGTCGCGCGCTCGGAGATTCCTTCGATAACGGAATTAAATAGAAAATGTTACGACGAGTGGTCGGGGGAAAAGCTTTGGGAAAGACGGCTTGACGATATTAAACACGCCGGAATTGTCGACGACGATTCGAAGATTTGGGCGACCAACTTGCCGCTTTATTTGGCCGACGAGTTGGAGATTATCGGCGATTTGATCAAACGCGCCGCGCAAAAATTGAAATCCGGAGCGTTGCGTCGGATTGTAATAACGAGCGATCACGGGGCGAGTCGTTTAGCGGTTTTGAGCGCTCAAAAAGCGGAGTTTGAAAAATACGACGCGTCGACGCCCGGCAAACATAACGGTCGTTGTCGCTTGATTTCGGAAAACGTCGACGAAGAAATTTTTCCGTATGCGACGGAAGAAAACGGATGGTTGGCGTTAGCCGATTACGGACGTTTCAAGGGAAGCCGCGCGGCCGCGGCGGAGACGCACGGCGGCGCGACGCTCGAGGAAACGCTCGTTCCGGTCGTCGAGTTGACGCTTTGCGATTTTAGCAAATCTCGCGTCGAGGTCGAATTGTTGACCTTGGAGGCTCGATGCGCTTTCAATAGCGCGCCGACGATCGAGTTCTTTGCCAAACGACCGCTTAACGGCGCCGCGTTCGTTACGGTTGAAACAGCGGGCGCGGTTAGGCGATATCCGGCGCAAACGGAAGACGGGCAACATTTTTCCGTCGTTTTAACGGACGTCAAGAAAAAAGGCGTTTATCGAACGCGGTTTGAGGCGGACTCGAACGTTTGGGGGCCTTTCGAACTTAAGGTCGTTCAAGGCGGATTTAAGAAAAATTTTAACGTCGACGATTTTTGACGCGAGGCGACGATGATAGATAAATTACGAAACGTATTCGACGGAATGGTTGTTTACAAGGACTTGCGCAAAACGTCTTTGTTTTCTAGTTTAAGTCTTCCGTCGTTTATGCGCGACTGGCTTTTGGAACATTTTGACGTCGACGAAACCGGCGTCGACGTCGAGGCGATTAACGCTTTTGTGCGCGAGATGTTGCCTAATAAAGACGAGTGGAACGTTTTAAAGTCTCAATTGGTCGCGGAGGGCGAACCGGTTAAAATCTTTGCGAAGATTTCGGTCGACGTGAATATCAAGAAGGGCGAGATTGCTTTCAACTTGCCCGATTACAGTTTGACGTCGGCGCATACTTTGATCGATCCTTCGGTTTGGCAAGGCGTTAAAGACGAACTCGACGCCGGCCGCGAAACGTGGGGCCTCTTGCGTCTCGGGTATCGTTTTCCCGACGTCGACGCGAAACCGAAAGTCGACGGCAAAATTAAGTTGCTCGCTTTCAAGAGCTTTTGCCCCTATTCGATCGACGTCGATTTCTTCAAGGACGCGCGGCGAGAATTCGAGTTGAACGAATGGATCGACGTTTTGCTCGGCGCGATCGACTACAACGCCAATGGTTACGCCGATAAAGAACAAAAATTGACGATGTTGACGCGGCTTTTGCCCTTCGTCGAAAAACGTTTGAACTTGATCGAATTGGCGCCCAAGGGGACGGGAAAGTCGTACCTGTACGGTCGCGTCGGGCGTTTTGGCTGGCTCTCGAGCGGAGGCGTAATGTCTCGAGCTAAAATGTTTTACGACCAGAATAAGCGGAAGGAAGGGCTGGTCGCCGGTTACGATTTTGTCGTACTCGACGAGGTTCAAACGATACGTTTTAGCGACGTCGACGAAATGCGCGCCGCGTTAAAAGGCTATCTTGAACAAGGGACGTTCACCGTCGGCGATTTCGCGGGGCGGGGGGACGCCGGGCTGGTTTTAAGCGGAAACGTGCCGATGGACGCGATGGAAACCGACGGATACGGCGATATGTTCGAATCTTTGCCGACCGTTTTTCACGAGTCGGCGTTGATCGACCGTTTTCACGGACTTATCCGAGGCTGGAATATTCCGCGGATGAACGACGATTTAAAAATTACAGGGTGGGCGATGAACTCCGAATACTTTACGTCGATTTTGCACGAATTGCGTAACGACGTAAGTTATCGAGCGATCGTCGACGAATTGGTCGTCGTTCCGGAACGCGCCGACACGCGAGACGTCGAAGCGGTGAAGCGTATTGCGACCGCGTATTTAAAACTCCTTTTCCCGCACGTGCAAAACGCCGGCGAATTATCGAGTTACGATTTTAAAGTCCATTGCTTGCAACGGGCGGTCGCGATGCGCGATCTCGTGAAGATACAACTGGGGATTCTCGATCCGAAAGAGTTTGGCGGCAAAAACTTGCCGCTCTTTACCGTTCGCGAGGTTTGACGATGGCGCGTGGGAAAAAATGTTACGCTTGCGGTCGTGAACTTGTTAAAAAGAACGAGTTAGGATTGAATAAGAAATTAATCGATCCTGAAACTCAGACCTTTTACTGTTTGGAGTGTTTGGCCGAATACTTAGAGGTCGACGTTGAGTTTTTGCTCGAAAAAATTCGAGAGTTTCGGTCGCAAGGTTGCGTTCTTTTTGAGGGAGACGAACGATGATTTACGCCGACGCAGCGTCGACGACGCGTCTGTCTCAAACCGCGTTGGAGAAAGCGCTTCCGTTTTTGCGCGATTCTTTCGGGAATCCGTCGAGCCGACATTCGCTCGGCGTCGCCGCGAAACGGGCGCTTGAAGAGGCGCGCGCTTTGATTGCCGAATCGATCGGCGCCAAGCCGGAGGAAATCGTTTTTACTTCCGGCGCGTCCGAAGCGAACGCTTGGGTTATCTCGAACGTGGGCGGCGGGAAGACGGACGCGGAGACGCGACGTTCCGGCGCCGGACGCGTCGTTACGTCGGCGATCGAACATCCGTCCGTCCGGAAAATGTGCGACGCGTTGAAGCGTCAGGGCGTCGGCGTCGAATACTTGACGGTCGACCGCGACGGAATCGTTTCGGTCGACGCGTTAAAAACAACGTTGGCCGCTTCTCGAAAGGGGAACGTAAATTTAGCGACGATAATGTTTGCGAATAACGAAATCGGCGCGATTCAACCGATCGCGGAGATTGGCGCGTTGTCGCGAACGTTCGACGTTCCGTTTCATACGGACGCGACGCAAGCGGTCGGGCATATTCCGCTCGACGTTAGCGCGTTAAACGTCGATTTTCTAACGGCTTCGGCGCATAAGTTTAACGGCCCGAAAGGCGTTGGTTTTCTTTTTTGTCGTCGAGGCGTCGTCATATCGCCCATCCTTGAAGGAGGCGGTCAGGAACGCGGGTTGCGAGCCGGAACGGAGAACGTCGCCGGGGCGGTCGCGACGGCTTACGCGCTTGCTGAAAATGTCGCAACCCTCGCCGAAACGACGGTTAAAACGCGGCGTATAACGTCGGAAATTGTCGAGCGGTTGCAAACGGCGCTTCCACAAGGCGCTTTTACCGTCGTCGGCGACGAATCGCGACGTTTACCGGGAACAATAAATCTTGCGTTTAAAGACGTTCGAGGCGATGCGCTCGCGCAGATTTTGGATTTAAAGGGCGTTTGCGCGTCGACCGGATCGGCGTGTTCTTCCGGTCAAACGGAGCCGTCGCCCACATTGCTTGCGCTCGGTTTTTCGCCGGAGACCGCGAAGTCGTCCGTTCGCCTTTCGTTCGACCGCGACAATTCCCCGAGCGACGCCGCCGTCGTCGCGGAGGCGCTAGCGTTCGCCTATCGCAAGATTACCGCCGCGCAACGTCGACAACGATAAAGCCGACGCTTGGGGGAGACAATTGGTGAAAGCGTCGCGCCCGCAGATCGGGTTAGAATTCGTTGTCGGCAAATCGACGCGGCTTATTAATGATTAACGTGATTGACGTTAGAACCGGCGAGGCGCGCTTGCGTTATTGCAACCGCTTGCGTGAAAGAGCGAGAAAGGCCGCCGACGACTTTTGACCAAAATTTTTGCCAGGGAGGCGGCTTGCGTTAGAGCCGTCTCTTTTTCTTGCCAATAACCGAACGACGTCGCGCGATACGACTTTTCGCGGCTCGATAAGAAGGCGCGGGCCAAGTTGGGGCGGGGCCCCGTCGGATCGCGCGAGCGCCGGTTTTTCGCCGGACGCGCTTTAAGTTCTTCTTGGGCTCTGCCTATAACGATTCTTTCGGTCGGTAGCCGACAAAGTTCAAAACGCGTTTCACTAGGCCGCGGAGTTCGCAGACGTTGACGTCGGAGACGGAGTCGTCCTTAAAATGTTTAAATTCGTTCGAGTCGTCTCGAAGCGCGTCGAGTTCTTCGAGCTCGTCCAAGTCGACGCAAATTCGCGACGTCCCGGCGGCTTGACGTTTGCGCTCCTTTTCAATAAAACCGCCGAGCATTGTTCCCGACGGAAAGTACGGTTGAAACGCGACGCGACCGTAACCCTCCAAAACGGAACGCAACGCGGCGCCGACGACGGCGGGCGCGCCTTCGTTCTTTTCGTAAAAGTCGCGCAACGTCGCAAAATGCCGGTCGTAGTCGTTCTTCTCCCACTCCTTTTTACTTTCGGCTTGCAACGCGTTTTCGGAACCGAAGCGCGAAAGTTTAAGGCAAAGAGGCTCTTTGACTTTCAGTTTGCCGCAAACCTTTTTCAAAAAAGGCTTGGAGTGCGACGCGACGATAAGTTGGCGGCATTGGCTTTGCAGTCTGGCGATATGCTCCGCCGTCGCGTTCATGCGATGTTCGTCCAAGCTCGTGAACGGGTCGTCGAAAACGACGATCGCTTTTTCCAAATTCACTTTTTCCAACGTCGCAAAAAAGTAAGCCAACGCCAACGTCCGACGGTCGCCCGCGCTTAAAACGTACTTGAATTCGTTCGCCAGTTTTTTCGTTTTTACGTTGTTTATCGTCAATTGATACTCGACGCTTAAGCCGGAATACCCGAGCGTATTCTGACGAAAGTCGGCGACGGTAAAGTCGGCGCCCAATTTGCCGAGATAGCGGTTCGTCGCGTCGAGGTAATCGCGAAAAACGGTCGCTTCGCAACGCTTAAGTTCGGCTTCCTCTTCCTCGATCGACGTTCGGATTTCGTCGAGTTCCCAGTAGATATCGGTTATTTTTTTGTAGATTGACTGGACGTTCGCGTCGTAAAACCGCGTTCTCGTCAATTCCAACGTTTGTTTTCGTTTCCGTAATTCCGACTTACTTACGCAGGCGACGCGCTCCTTAATGCGCCGAATCGTCGCGTTTGCGTCGAGGAAATTTTGATACGCGTTCAAAAACGAAGCGCGAGATTCGGCGTAAAGGTCGAGCGCCGCCGTCAACTCGTCGGGAAGCGCAAGCGGTTCCAGCGGCGAACTTTTTTTGGCCTGCGCGACCGCTTGAAAACGCTCGCTCAACGCGGCGACCGCGTCGAGAATCGACGCGAAATCGGGCGGTTCCGGCAAGTCGGGGACGTGTTGGCGCCAATAATCGCGTTTGGGCGGCAAACTCGATTTTAAGGCGTTTAAGCGGTTCGAAGCGTCGCGCAACTCGGCGAGCGTCGCGTCGAGGTCGTTTCGCAACTCCGCGACGAAGCGTTTGTACTCGTCGTTAAAATATTGCCGATAAACGGTTAGAAGGCGGTCGTCGCGGATTTCTTGACCGCAGAACGGGCAAACGTCGTCGGACGGAGCGAGCGTAAGCCCCGTCGCCGCCCAATTTTCGCCGTCGCCGCCCAACGAAGCGAAGCGAGCGCGCGCCCGTCCAAGCGCCGTTTGGTCGACGTCGCTTAACGACCGCTCGAGTAACGCCGAAACTTGCGTCGAATCGAAAATGGGAAGCGAAACCGGTTCGAACGCCTCCGCGTTTTTAATCGTTTCGGCTTGCTCCGATTGCCTGATTTCCGCGTCGACTTCGGCGATTTTCTCGTCGACGTCGTCTACCCAATCCAACTGGTCGAATTGGTCGACCGTCAGCGGCCCGGCGTATTTCTGAAGCTCGGCGTTTTGCCATTTCGGGAGTTCTCGCTGCAATTCGCCGCGTCGACGTTTTAAATCGCCCAGCCGTCGAATACGTTCGACGCTCTCCGCGCCTAAAACGATTTTGCAGAGGTTGTCGCGTTGCTCTTTTTCGACGCTAAGGCCCGAATAAACGTTTTCGTCGACGTAGAAATCGTTAAAAACGACGATCGGCGTCGCGAACGAACGCTCCCAACGTCCGTTTTGAAAGGTTAGCTCTCCGTCGGCGGTTTCGATGCGAATTTTTGGCGGAAGGGGCGCCTCGCTTTTCCGACGTCGCGCTAAAATTTCGTCGGACGCGTCGCGAGCGAGGGAACGCAAAATATGCGACAACGTCGTTTTTCCCGCCGCGTTTTCGCCGTAAATAAGCGTCGTTTGTTTTAATTCTTCGTCGCAAGTCAATTGGTTAAAACAACCGACGTTGCGAATAAGTTTAATTTTCATCAACATTTAAACGACGCTCCGTCGAATCGTAAAAAGGCGTTTTTCCTCAATTTTATCTTTCGTTTATTCTTCAAGACGCGCGTTTGAAGCGAAACGAGCCGGACGCTTTCGCAGCGATGAAGACCGGGCGCCTTGCCAACTTCAGCGTTTCCGTCGGACTTAACTAAGCGAGAGGGCCGGCAGCCGGGAGCTGCGCCGCAATTTGTTCGCGACGGCAAACGGGTTAAACGACGCAAACGTTCAGGTTAATGGAAGCGAGGCGCTGTTTAACCGAACATAATTTTTGAAAACGCCGCTTCGCGCCGGCTTGAAACGAAAATATTTCTAAAGTTATTATAGGTTAATTGTCTAACTTTTCAAGACTTTTCTTTACCGCTTTTCTCGAATCTTAATCGCGTAAGCCGAGCGTTGCTCGCGGCGTCAAGAACGTTTGGCGTCTTTTAATTGAGAAGCGTTGCGAAACGGTGTAAAGACCGAGCGTTGTCGGCGACGTTAAAAAGATTGCGCGTCGTCGAAGGGGGCAAGAGGGGGCTTAGCGCTTTGAAGGGCGCGAGCGAAAAAATCGGCGCGGGGGCTCGCGAAAAGTGAAAACACCGGGCGGTTTCAGCTGAGCGGAAAGAGGAGTGCGCCGATTGCGTCGCAAGGGTAAATGCGTTTGACGCTCGTTTCCGGACGGCGAAATAACCGTCGCCCAAAACGACGTCGTTTTTTTTGACGCTTCGACGCGTCGGAGCGCAAGGAAGCGGCGTTCGAATCGCTCGCGCCCGCTGAATTTCTTTTATGCGATAGACGCCGTTCGACGTTTGAAAAGATTCCCGACGACAAACCGCTCGACTTGCAACTCGATTACGTCGGGCGGTATTACGGACTCGAGCCGATTACGAGCCTTCGTTCGGCGTTGTATTACCGTCGCGCCAGCTCCGGCGCCGAGAAGAACGAGTCGGTCGCGTTGGCGTTTAATTTTCACAACCTCGCGGAATTTCTCGCCGCGAAGAAACGGGAAGGCTTAACCGGCTACGACGCGCTCGTCGACGAGATGCGACGCGTCTTCCCGGATTTCCGGGGGATCGAAATCGTCAAGACGAAGTACGGCGAGGAAACCGTCGTCGACTTCCTCGCCGCGGAACCGGTCGACCTTTGCGGAATCCATCCGAGCGAGCTGGCGTTCCTCGCGTCGATAATCGATACGCGGAGGACGCCGCTGTTCTGCAAAACGAACTACCTCTTTTATCCCGATGTCGAGCGTTATCTGCCGCCGGTCGCGTTCTTCCGGATTCTGAACCAAACGCAACAGAACGTCGTCGCAACGACTTTCAATCCGGAATTTGCCGCCGCCGTTTACCGAGCCGCCCGTATTGTAGGCGCGGCTTGTAATTTCGTTTTCTGTTGCGAGAATTTTCTCGACGGAAAAACAATCCTTTGCCAACGCAAGCAGGGCGACGCTTTCGGCGGACGCGTCGGCGTATTATTTCAACGTCGCCGCCGCAAGCGTTGGAGCGACAACCGTTGAGACGTCGCGAGTTGCGCGCCGAAGCGGAGTAAAGATTGGCGTCGAGGTTTCCGTTTTAACGAAAATCTCGACGCGGGCGGCGTTAAGCGGAGCGGACGTCGAAAAAGAAAGACGGCTCTAATCGAGCCGTCTAAAAGCGCTAACCCCGGAAGCGCATTTCAGCCGCGACGTTTTGCCGCAAGCGTTTCGACCGCCGCCTTTAACGACAGTTCGCGAATCTCCGCCGCCAACGGGCGCCCCGGATCGACCGCCGCCAAAATTTGAGCGTATTCGTCGTCGTTGTAACTAATCACAATACGGCGCTTACGTAAACTGCGAACCT
>JAFSDX010000015.1 GCA_017436025.1 Thermoguttaceae bacterium | reverse complement strand
GGCGATCGGGCTTTTACCTCTCGCGGCGGCGCCTAACCTCCCGGGACGCGAGATTTTATATCCGATCGCGACGGTGATGATCGGCGGCTTGTTGACCTCGACGGCGTTGGAATTTTTCGTCCGTCCGGCGCTCTTTTGGCGTTTCGGAGTGAAATCGGCGCGACGCGTTATCGCCGAAGCGCAAGCCGAAGACGAACGCCACCGAGCCGAGGGCCGCGACGTTAAAACCGATTTTTAAACGACTTCGAGCGTTCGGCGCGGCGTTCGCTAACGTTTCGCGAGCGCCGCGCCGACGTCGTCGCCGCAAACAGGCGCCGTTCCTAATCGAACAAACGCAACCTTAATTATTTTAAGACGTTATATTCCGATGAAAAATAAAATTCCCTTCCGGTTCGCTCTCTTGGCGCCGACGTTGACGGTCGCGCTCGCCCCCGTCGTTTGGGCGCAAAACGCGCCGTCCCCTTCCGCCGATTCCGCTCTTCCGACGGCGACCGCAAACGCCGACGCGACGGTCGGTTTCGACAAAAAAGCCGCCGCCGAAGCGTTTGATTTCGGCCGAACTTCGATCGCCGCGTTGCAAGAATTCGCTTTGCAACGTCATCCGGCGCTTCAACTCGTCGCCGACTTAACCGACGCGGAGCGCGGCGTTTACGTTCAAGCCGGTCTCGCGCCGAACCCGACGTTGCGATACGGCGGCGAAGAAATCGGCGCCGACGGTTCCGCCGGGAAACACGGCGTTTCCGTCGAACAAGAATTCGGCGGAGCCGCGCGACGCCGTTTAGCGCAAGAGGCGAGCCGCAAGGCGACCGTCGCGCTCGACTGGGAACGACAAGTTGTCGCGACAAAAATCCGAAACGACGTGCGCGCCGCGGCTTATCGCTTGTTAATCGCGCAAAAACGGGTCGAATTTCGCCAACAAATCGCGTCGGTTTCGCAAGCGGCGGAAGACCAAGCGCGCTCTCTCATCGCGGCGGGCTCGCTTTCGCAACTGAACTTTATCCAACTGCAAAACCAAACTCGCGAAGCGAAGTTGGCGGTAACAAAAGCGAAAAACGCTAAAACCTCCGCGCAAAACGCTTTACTTATTCTTCTCGGCGCGCCGAACGGA
Source organism: Thermoguttaceae bacterium (assembly GCA_017436025.1). Lineage (GTDB taxonomy): Bacteria > Planctomycetota > Planctomycetia > Pirellulales > Thermoguttaceae > RUG369. Next base: position 22,465 of record JAFSDX010000015.1, on the reverse strand, counting down.
ACGATCGAGGCGATTCTCGACGACCCGGAAGAACTCGGCGGCGAACCGCTCGACGAAAACGCGACGCTCGACGATATTCTCGAACGGAGTCCTGAAATTGAACGTTTAAAAGCGCAAATCGTTCAACGGCAAGCGGTTCTGAACTACGAACGCGCGCCGAAACGCGAATTTTCGGTCGAAGGCGGCGTCTCGTATGCGTTCGGCGACTCGACGACGCTGGCGAGCGCGGGCGTCGGCGTTCCGCTCCGAATCAACGACCGCAACCAAGGCAACATTCAGCGCGCGACCGCCGAATATTTCGCCGCGCAACGCGAACTCGAACGAACGCAACTCAAACTGCGAGCGGAGTTTGCGGAAACGTTCGCCGTTTACAAAAGCGCGCGCGAAGAAGTTCAAACTTACCGCGAAGAGATTATGCCGAGCTTGGAAAAGTTTTTCGGAATGAGCCAACAGGCGTTTCTTTCCGGCGAAATCGACTTCCTCGAAGTTTCGCAGGCGCGCGTCGTTTACATCGAGTCGTCGGTCAACTATTTGGAAGCGCTCGAACGTCTTGCCGAATCGATCGTTAAGCTCGAAGGCGCGCTCCTCGAACGTTGCCTCGAAGACTAAACGACGTCGCGTCGTCTCCAAACAACGACAAAACGTCGATTTTACGCGACGACGTCAAGTCGCTTAAAGTTAACGACAAAACGACGTTTTTCGATTTTGACGCCGAGTCGCTTTTGGCGCGGCGACCGTTAGATTTTCGCTTGACGCCGCGTCGTTTGAAAATTTGCGCGACGCGGCGCCGCCGTTCCCCTTCCCTTTAATTTTCAACGCTTAAATAACAAGGAAATTCCGATGTCGTTCCGAAAACATCCGTTGGCGACGCGTCTTAGCGCTCTTTGCGGCGCCGCGTTCCTTCTCGTCGGTTCCGCCTTCGGCGCCGACGCTTTCGCCGTCTCCGTCTCCAACGACGCCGCGTCGTCCGACGCTAAAACCGACGAACAAAGCGGTTATTACGTCTTTTCTTACTTCGTCGGCAACGGCGAAGACGGACTTCATTACGCCGTCAGTCGCGACGGTTACCGCTGGACGGCCCTCAACGGCGGCAAGTCGGTCTTCGCGTCGCCGCTCGGCAAAAACGTCAAACTGATGCGCGACCCGAGCATATGTCAAGGCGCGGACGGCGTTTACCGCCTCGCTTGGACCGTTTCTTGGGACGGCAAGTCGATCGGCGTCGCGTCGAGCCGCGATCTTGTCGAATGGACCGACGTCAAAGTCGTTCCGACGATGGCGCACGAGCCGACCGCCCGCAACTCTTGGGCGCCGGAAATCTTCTACGACAAGAAGTCGCAAGAGTTTTACGTTATTTGGTCGACGACGATTCCGGGCCGTTTTTCGCCGGAAGCCGAAGGAACGAGCGAAGACCGCCTCGACCACCGCGCCTATTACTTTACGACGAAGGACTTCCAAACCTTCTCGCCGACGAAGCTCTATTTCGAGCCGGGACACAACGTTATCGACGGTTACCTCGCGGAGAAAGACGGCGAATATTTCCTTTTCTATAAAGACGAAACGCTCCGTCCGGAAGCGAAAAAGACGATTCTCGTCGCGAAGGGCAAGTCGCCGGTCGGGCCGTTTGAGAATCCGAAGACGATTTCGGCGCAAAATTGGGTCGAGGGCCCGAGCGCGATTCGCATCGACGGCGCTTGGCTCGTTTTTTACGACTGTTACCGCGACGGCAAGTACGGCGCCGTCCGCTCGGTCGACGGCGAAACTTGGGAAGACGTCGGCGACAAGGTGCAATTCCCGAAAGGGACGCGGCACGGCACGGCGTTTGAAGTCGACCGCGAAACGTTCGAACGCCTCGTCGAAAAATACGGCGATAAGTAACGCGTTCGCAACTGTTTAAGCGTTTTCGCCCAGTGTTTAAACGGCGGCGCTCGGAGTTTTAAACGCTTCGGGCTCCGCCGTTTTGATTTTCTTTTAACCGCGTCGTTTTTCAAACGAGGCGAAAAAAACGCTCGCCGACCTTTCAAAGTCGACGAGCGTTTTCTATCGAGCGTTCTTTATTTTAAAACGCAACTCCGGCGATTAAAGCGTTTAGTCGCGCGGTTCCTTCGTTTTGCCGGTCAAAATATACGAACCGGCGCGGTCTTTCTCGACGCTCTCTCGCGGAACGCCGAGTTCGCGGGCCAAAATGTCGAGAACGCGCGGGCCGCAGAAGCCGCCTTGGCAACGTCCGCAACCGGGACGGCAACGACGTTTCACGCCGTCGAGCGTTCGCGCGCCGACCGGACGGCGAATCGCTTCGACAATTTCGCCCTCGGTAATTTGTTCGCAACGGCAAATGACCCGACCGAAACGCGGGTCGCGACGGGTCAGCTCCGCTTTTTCCGCGTCCGAAAGTTCGACGAAACGAATTTCCGAGCGGTTCGGGTTAAACTCCGGATTTTCCGTCAGTTCGAGCCCGCACTCGGCGAGAAGTTCGACGGCGAAACGGGCGATCGCGGGCGCTGACGTCAACCCCGGCGACTTAATCCCGGCCAAATTGACCAAGCCGGCGACGTCGGGGTCGCGCTCGATAATGAAGTCTTTCCCGTCCGGAAGCGCGCGAATCCCGGCGAAGTTGCGAATCGAATCGCGGAAGTCGATTTTATCGCAAAGGAGCGCCGACGCTTCGCGAACGAACCCGAGCCCGCCGCGCGACGTCGCCGTATCGTCTTTTTCGCCGCCGTCTTGAGCGTCCGGGCCGACGAGCAAATTCCCGTGAACGGTCGGCGACACGAGAACGCCCTTCCCGAGTTTCGACGGGCACATAAAGATCGTTCGCGTCGTCAACTCGCCTTGGCGACGGTCGAGAATATAATATTCGCCCTTGCGCGGTCGGACTTCGAAGCGTTTGCGCCCGATCAGTTGTTGCACCGCGTCCGAGTAAAGCCCCGCCGCGTTGACGATAAAACGGGCGTCCAACGACGTTCCGTCGGCGAACGTCAAGCGGAAAAAGCCGCCCGGTTTGCCCAAAGCGCCGTCTTCGACGCTTCCAAGCGGCGCGCCGTCTTTGTCGAATTTTTCGATTTTAACGACTTCGGCGTTCAACCGGAGTTCGCCGCCGTTGATTACGCCGCTTTCGGCCAGCGCGGTCGTCATCTCGTAAGCGCCGACGATTCCGCCGGTCGGAGCGAGCAACGCGCCGCGAATCGAGTCGTTCAAATTCGGTTCCAACGCGCGAACGGCCTCAGCGTCGATAATTTCGAGCCCCTCGACGCCGTTTTTCGTTCCGTTTTCGTATAATTGGCGCAACGTCGCGAGGTCTTCGTCGCAAATCGCGGCGATTAACGAACCGTTTTGCTTAAACGGAACGGAAAGTTGGCGGCAAAGCTCCGGATAAAGGCGGTTGCCTTCGACGTTGAAGCGCGCGAGCATCGTTCCGGCGGGCGGGTCGTACCCGGCGTGAACGATCGCCGAGTTCGCCCGCGACGCCCCGAGCGCGACGTCGTTCTCCTTCTCGACCAAAACGGTCTTCAACCGATATTTACCCAACTCCCGAAAGAGCGCGGAACCTACGATTCCCGCTCCGATAATCGCCGCGTCGTACATCATCGTCGTTTACGTTGCGTTGCGCGCTTAATTGCGCTAAAATTTCAAGATTTCGGGTCGCGTTAAGCGCCCTCGACCGTTCGAAAGCGCGCGATTCGCCCTTATTAACATACAGTATAATCGGAAACGTCCGACGCGCAAGAGGGCCCCGGCAAAACTCGCCCCTTTTCGCCGATTAAGGCGTCGGGACGGCGACGTCCGATTCGGCGCTTTCGGGCGGGGTTTGTTCGGATTCCTTCGCCGCCTCCGCTTCCGCGAGTTTTTGGCGGAGTTCGCGATTCTCTTCGGCGACTTTTTCGCTTTTTTCTATCGTTTCATCTATTTGCGCAAGGACTTTCTCCTTCATTTGCTCAAACTCCTCGGCCTTTTTTAGTATTTCTGTCTCTCTTTTCATAGTTTCCGCCGATATTCTTAGATTTTCCATCATTGCCTCCGGCCCGCCTTGCGCATTTACCGCTTCCACCAAACGCTCCAAATCGTTTTGGTGTTCCCGTTCCCCTTGCCCAACGGCAACAGCTATTAAACTACACAAACCGGCGACGCCCAATATAATTAACGCAAGCAAAGTATATGTCCAAATTTGATACGTTCGCCCACTTTCAATCGCCACAATCCCGGCCTGAATACTAAACCCCAAATCCCGGATTTGTTCCCGATCGGCGTCGTACCGCGCCGCGTCGCCGGTTATTTTGAAACGGCGTTTCGTCGCGCTTTTTTGCTCATTCGTTAGGGCGGTCGCGGTCGCAAAGCCTTGCAACTTAATCGTTTTATCGATCAGCCAACTTCGGGCGGCGATCTCGGCGTTTAGGAATTTTAACGTCAAGTCGCGGTCGCGCGCGGTCGACGCTTCCGCTTCCGTCTCGTTCTCCTCCGCTTCCCCTCCGCCTTCGTCCGTCTCTCGACGCAGCGTCGTCAGCTCGTTCAAGAGCCCGACGCAACCGCCGAGCCGAACCGTCCAAACGTCGCGCTTTTCCTTCTCCTTCGCTCGCTCCGCTTCTTGAAATTTTTCCCGCAAAAAGGCGAAACGCAACGATAAATCGACGAAGCGATTCCAAATTTGCTCGCGCCGCCGCCAATTCGTCAACGCCTCCGCGAACTCGCCGGCGTCGGCGTATCGGTCTTCCGGGTCGACCGCCAACGCTTTCAGCGCGATTTTCCGCAACTCTTCCGGCGCGGCGTCCTCCGGAATCGGGTCGATTTCGCCCGTCTCCGCTCTTTGCAAAAGTTCGGTCAACGTATATTTTCCCGCCCCCTCGTGCGGCGCGACGCCGGTCAGAATCTTGTACAAAATACCGCCGAGCGCAAAGACGTCGGCGCGGAAGTCGACCGCCTCGCCGCGTCGCTGTTCCGGCGCCGCGAACGCCAACGTTCCGGCGACGCTTCGCGGCGCGCCCTCCGCCGCGACAAACGCAAAGCCCCAGTCGCAAAGGTAAATTTCGTCGTACTTTCCGAGCATTACGTTCGCCGGTTTCAGGTCGCGATGCACGACGCCGCCCTCGCGGTGCGCGTACGCGGTAATCGTCGCGATTTTCATTAAAATCGCCAAATTTTCGTCGCGACTTTCGCGGTCGAACGGGCGTTCGCTCCAAGCCTCGCCGGGAACGAAACTTTCGATCAAAATCGGCGGTTCGTTCGGGTCGCCGTCTTGCGACGCGTCGGCCCAGAAGAGGGTCGGAATGTTCGGGTGATCCAGAATTCCTTGCGTTTTCGCCTCTTGCGCGAAGTTTCGCCGGACGTTTCGCCCGCTTTTCACCGCTTGTTTCAACGTCAACAGCCGCCCGATTTCCTCTTGCGAAAGGATAAAAACGCGCTTTTGCGCCCCTTCTCCAATTTTCTCCATTACGACGTAACGCGCCGTCGCCGACGCGCCGTTCGCCAACTCGACGCGAACGCTAATCCGGTCGCCGGGCTTCGGCGCGCGATCGCTCGCGTCGCGGTCTTTTTCTTCGCCGCCGAGCCAACCGCCCGAAGCGTCGTCGCTTTCGTTCCAACGTCGGCGCAACTCCCGCAACGTCGGCGGCGTTGCGCCTCGAAACGCGTCGCGCAACTCGAACGCCAAATCGCAAAGCGTTTGAACGAAAAGGTTGGGCGACGTTTCGTCGGCGTCGGCCTCCACTTCCTCCGTCGCGGCGGCGACCAACGCTCGCTCCTCGTCTTCCGTCAACTCGTTCGAACGCGCCGCTTTTTCGAGCGCCCGGAAAAACGTCTCTCGGCTCCACTCGCTGAACGAAGTCGTCGTCAACGAACGCCGCAACGCGACCAACGCCGCTTCGACGCGTTCGTTCGGCAAAAAATTCTCGGGGGCTTGCGTCGTCATAAAAAATCCTTATAATAGATAATGAAGCGTTTATTGGGGTTCGTTTCGCGTTTCGCCCAGCGTTTTATCGTTTTTATCGTTAAAATCCGGCTCCCGCTTTACCGTCTGTCAACTACATTAGGCGTCGAGCGCGGACTTTCCGACGAAAAAAACGCGAAAAATTTTCTTTTTTTCCAAAAAACTTTTTTCGCGACGCGTCCGGCGCCGTTCCGCTTTCCCTTTTTAAATAAGGAATCCCCAATGACCGCTTCCAACAACGACCGTTTCGGCCTTTCCCCGGAAGAATATCGTCGACTTATCGACGCTTTCAAGAACGCGACGACGCCCGAAGAACGCGTTCAAATCTTCAAAAGCCTCCTCAACGACAAGATGTACGCCGAGTTCGCGACCGTCGCGCGCCGATACAAACGCGAAACCGGCGCCCTGCCGGACGTCGAAACGTACAGCGTCGTTAATAAATACGTCAACGACCTGCTGAAGTGGTGGTACGACGCCCCGGAAATGATTCTGCGTTTCGAGGAACTCGGCAATTTCATCGCCTATTCCCGCGTCGCGCTTTGGCAGGCCCTCCTTAAGAAACTCCAACAGGGCAAGGGCAAAGGGAAAGGTTCCGAGTTAACCGGCCAAGAGAACGCGCCCGAACCGAGCGTTCCGGACGATTTTATCGCCGAAATCGTCGGGCAAGACGCGTTCGACGAATTGCTTCGCCTCATTAAAGAAGAATTGACGGAACTCGAACTCGAAGTTTTTCTGCTGCGCGCGCTCGAAAGTTTGTCGTTCCCGGAAATCGCGCGCCTCCTCTCCGAACGCTCCGTCCCGCCGAAAACGTTTACCGCCGACCAAGTTCGCGCGATTTACAATCGAGCGTTAAAGAAAATCCGGCGCCGACTCGGCGATTGGGGAAACGGCGCTTTCGTTTAAACGTCGGCGCAACTCCCGCGACGTCGGCGGCGGCCAACGCTCGCTCCTCGGCTTCCGTCGACTCGTTCGAACGCGCCGCTTTTTCGAGCGCCCGGAAAAACGTTTCGCGGTTCCGCTCGCCGAACGACGTCGCCGTCAACGAACGACGCGACGCGATCGGCGCCGCTTTTTCGAGCGCCCGGAAAAACGTTTCGCGGTTCCGCTCGCCGAACGACGTCGCCGTCAACGAACGCCGCGACGCGACCGGCGCCGCTTCGACGCGGTCGTTCCGCGAAAAATCCTTGGGGACTTGCCTCGTCGTCAATATTTCTTATAATAAATAAAGAAGCGTTAATTAGCGTTCGCTCCGCGTTTCAACCGGCGGCGTTTCATCGTTTTAATCGTCAAAATCCGCCCATTTTAACGTCGACCGTCGCGCTAAGCGTCGAACGCGGACTTTTCGACGAAAAAAACGCGAAAAACTACCCTTATCCCCCCCCAATTTTTTCGCGACGCGTTCGCCGCCGCTCCGTTCCCCCCGTTGCGCAAGGAATCCCCGATGACCGCTCCCAACGACGACCGTTTCGGCTCTTCCGAAGAATATCGTCGACTCGTCGACGTTTACCAAAGCGCCGGAATCAGCGTTTCGGACGATACTATCGACAAAATCGGCGACGTTTACCAAAGCGCCGAAATCAGCGTTTCGGACGACGCTATCGACAAAATCGGCGATCAAGAAGAGTTCGCCGACTTGATTCGCCGCATTAAAGAAAGTATTAAAGAAAGCATTAAAGAAAAGATAAGGCGCCAATTCGAAATTTGGGGGAAACGCGCCTCGACGGTCAACGACGGCGAAATTCGAATGAAACGCGCCCTCAAAAATTTGCCGTTTCAGGAACCGCAATCCCCCTCGCCTCTCTCCGCGCTCCGCCCCCAACCAACGCCGCCGAGCCGGTTTGGGCGATTTGCAAACAAACGCCGAAAAAAAACGGTCGCGAGTTCGAAAATTCGGAAGCCGGAGCTTTCGTTTAAACGTCGACCGCCGGTAAAACGCCGAACGAACGGTCGCTAGTCCGGCGGCGCTCTTTCTTCATTCTTCGTTAACGCGACGCGAGCGCCGTTCCTCCGCGCGTTTTATTCGGCGGACTCGACTTGCGCGAAGTTCGCCGAATCCGTCGAATTGTCGGCGAAAACCCGGATGCTTCGCGGCGACATATAAAACCGACCGCCCGGCGCGAGCCGCAGTTCGTCCCGCTCCGAGTGCGTCGTCTCGGCGGTCAGCGTCTCCCCGGCGTCCGTTATCATCTCGACCCGCGCGAAATTTCCCGCCGAGTGAATCCGCGTTACCGTCGCCGGAATCGAAAGCCGCCCTTCTCGACGCTGCGACGAAATTTCAAAATCGTGCGGTCGAATGAAAATTGTCGCGGCGGTTCTCGCTTCGCAAGCGCGGCATTTCTCGAAAGTCTTCCCTTCGAACTCCATTTCCGGCGCCGCGCCCTCGCAATCGCCGATTTGAACGCGCCCCTGCGCCAAACGTCCGCGGAACTGGTTGACCTGCCCGAGAAAATTCATTACAAAGGGCGTTTGCGGCGAGTGAAACACCTCGTCCGGCGTCCCAAATTGCTCGATTTTGCCGCGATTCATCACCGCGACCCGGTCGGCGAGTTCGAGCGCCTCGTCTTGGTCGTGCGTTACAAAAACGCTCGTTAAATGAATTTCGTCGTGCAAACGTCGCAGCCAAGCGCGCAATTCGACCCGGACCTTTGCGTCGAGCGCGCCGAACGGCTCGTCGAGGAGCAAAATTTGCGGTTCGACCGCCAACGCCCGAGCCAACGCGACCCGCTGCCGCTGTCCGCCGGAAAGTTGCGACGGATACCGGCCCGCCAAGTTGTCGAGCTGAATCATATGCAACAGCGACTCGACTTTTTCGCGAATTTGCGCCTTCGACAAACGCGACCGCCGCGGTTTCACCGTCAAACCGAAAGCGATATTGTCGAAAACCGTCATTTGCCGGAAAAGCGCGTAATGTTGGAAAACGAACCCGACGCCCCGCTCGCCGATCTTTTTCTTGTCGACCTGCGCGCCGTGAAAAAGAACCGGCCCGCTTCCGGCGTCCGGCGTTTCCAAACCGGCGACGATTCGAAGGAGCGTCGTCTTTCCGGAACCGGACGGCCCCAAGAGCGCGACCAATTCGCCCGCGTCGATGCGAACGCTAACGTCGTCCAACGCCTTAAAATTGCCGAACGATTTCGTTATTTTTCGAACTTCGATTCCCATTTCGTTCCGCCGTCCTTATTTCGCGACGCTTTTACCGTTCGCGTTCAACATTCCGTTTTAGTTTCGATTTTGATTTTCAACGTTTAAAGACGAATCGGCGACGCTCCTCGAACGCCCTGCAAAGCGACGCTCGCCGCCGTCCGTTCGCCGTCAAAATCGGCGCTTCCGTCATTCTTCGCTTGCGCGACTCATTTTCCACTCCAAAACCGCCTTCGCGACCAGCGTCAAAATCGCCGCCGCCGCCAACAACGACGCGACCGCGAACGGCTCCGCGCCTCTCGCGTAACTCTGCTGCAAATCTTCGATGTGCAACGGCGCCGTGTTCGTTTTCGCCACCTTCCCGGCGACGACGGAAACCGCGCCGAATTCCCCCATCGCCCGAGCGTTGCAGAGAATCGCCCCGTACAAAAGCGCCCACTTGACGTTCGGAAGCGTTACCCGAGTGAAAATTTGCCAACCGTTGGCGCCCAACACGCGCGCCGCCTGCTCCTCTTCCGTCCCTTGCGCCTCCATCACCGGAATCAACTCGCGAACGACGAACGGAAACGTAACGAATATTGTCGCGATAACGACGCCCGGCGTCGCGAAAATAACTCGGACGTTATGTTCCATCAACCAACGCCCCAACGCCGAGTAAGAGCAAAAAAGGAAGAGGAAAAGAAGCCCCGCGATCACCGGCGAAATGGCGAAAGGCAAGTCGATTAACGAAATCAACAGTCCCTTCCCCCAAAATTGGAACTTGCCGATGCACCAAGCGGCCGCCAACCCGAAAACAACGTTCAAAAAGACGGCGAAAAAGGCCGCGATAAACGTCATTTTCATCGCGCGCATCGTATCTTGGTCGACCAACGCCCGCCAAAAAACGCTCAACCCGTCCGCAAGCGCTTCGTAAAATACGCAGATTAACGGAAAAAGAAGAAAAAACGTCAAAAAAGCGAAAGTCGCGCCAATCAAAAGAACGCGCGCCCAAATCGGCTCGGTCGTCGCTCTTCGCACCGCGTGAAAATGCGCTTTATACTCCGCGTCGCTCGTCGAGCGGCGTTTTGGGGACGTGTCGGAAATCATTATCGAATCGTTTTTCAAAATTTTCTGCGCGTCGCCGAACGTCGTCGGCGGCGAAAAAAGCCGCTTGCTTCGACTCGCGCTTCGGGTCGAAACGGGCTTTCCGTCCTTTCATTTATCGACGCGGCCAAACGCAAAATTAAAAGAAACGCCCCTAAAACCCTAAAATCCTCTAAAAAACGCACTATATCGGGTCAAAATCAATTTTTCGTTTGATAAAAAGACCCTCGTTTTTGTTTTCCCAAACCTTATTATCCAATATTTACCGGAATACAATATTGCGCGCAAATCTTTTAGCCGACAAAAAACGCGACTCCGCTTTTTAAAACGAGTCGCGTTTCCGGCGTTCGACCGATTATTTCAACGTCGGCAATCAAGGAACGGGCGTCGGCGACGCGCCCCCGACGTCCGGTAAAATCGGAATAATCGGAATCGACGGAGCCGAAACGTTCGGCGTTCCTTGCAAATTCGGCTCGTTAGAACCGGCGCTCGGAACCGGAGCCGTCGGAATCGGCGCGACCGGAACGATCGCGCCCAGCCCGTCGTCGTCCGGACGCACGTAACTCAGTCGATTATCGACGCTGCGCACGTCGGGCTCGGCGAGCAAAACGTTTCCGGCGGCGACTCGCGCGCTCGGCGTCGGAACGATTCCGCGAATCGTCGCGACGCCGTCCCGAAACTCAACCGAAATAGGCGACAACGGATTGACCGTCGGAGCTTGCAGAAGTCGGGTCGTCAAATACTCTTGATAAGAGCGACGTTTTTCTTCCGGCGAAGGCGCGACCGGCGCAAACCCCGGCGCGAATTCCGGCGTCGGCGCGAGCGGAGCCAACAGCCCGCCCGCCAACTCGGAACGCGTTCGCCCGTCCAACTCGACCCAACCGACGGCGTCCGCGCCCGTTCCGCCGAAAACGCCCCAACCGCCGTCGCCCAACGGCGTCGGTTCGAACGGCGACCGCGCCAAATCGGCGATCGGCGCTCGACCGCGCATCCAAATCGTCGCCGGATCGTACCCGCCGTCGAACGGAACCGGCGCCCCTCCCCGTCCGTTCGCGCCGCCGACGTCCGACGCGTCGCTCGGCAAAACGCCGGTTTGCGCCGCCGCAAGCTCGCTTTGTCGCGCGGCTTTCTCCTCCGCGGTTCGCCCGTATCGAACGCCGCGCCGCCATTCGGAATAAGGAATCGGTTTCGGCTCTTTCGCGGTCGTCAATCGGGGTTCGTTCCGTTTTTGCGAATTGGCGCCCAAAGCGCGCTCGGCTTGCTTCAACGCGTCTTTCGTTCGCAAAATTTCGTTGCGCCAATAGAACAACTCGAAATTTTGCTTGCTCCGGAACTCGCTCGCCCCGGAAAACCGCCCGCCCGTCCGACTCGCGTCGACGCCGACGACGTTTCCGGCGCTTCCGCGAACGGTTCCGCCCGAAAAACGCGATTCTTCCGATTTTGCCGACGGCTTAAGCGCGCCGTCGTACCGCTCGCCTCCAAACCGCCCGTTCGGTTGGGTCGCGTCCAAAAGGGAACCGGCCCCGCGTTTTTCGGTCGCCGTCGAAATTTGCCCCCAAACGACGGCGTTCGAAAGGCCCGACGCCGCCGTCGCGACCGTTAAAACCGCCGCGACCGTCGCGACCGACGCCAAGCGCTTCGGTCGAAACCGCCGTTTCTTTTCGATTTCAAGTTCGTTCCTTCGCATTCGTTCCCTCGTCTCGCCGTTTCTACTTTTCCCAAGGCCGCGCGGCGACCGTTTTTTTCGTTAAAATCGTTTCCGTTTTCCCGACGCGAACGTCTTGCGCGCCGTTTTTTCGTCGTCCTCAAAAGCAAATTAGAGAAAATATAACGATTATTCTCGCAAAAAAAGCGTTAAAATCGACGCGCTCTCCCCTCTCCGTCGAACGGCGCGCGCCAACCGCTTTCCTCGCATTTCGGTTTATCGACCAAATTGCAAACGCGCTTCAACTTTTCTCCGTTCCCTTTATTCCTTCCTTTTCCTTATTTTCCTCTCGCCGTTCGCGCTCTCTTCCTTTGTTTTACCAACAAATTCCGCTCATCCCGCGCAAGCGTTCGATTGGTAAAAACTTCGTTTTTCCGCCCCGTTTACCCAAAGCGCCCAATATTTTTTAAGTCGGCGTTCCGACGTTCGTTTTCGTCCCCTCTCCTTGACGGCGCGCTAAAATCGTTAAAATACTCAAAAAGGGCGCCGTCGGATTGACGGCTAAAACCAGCGCTTTCGGCTTATTTTGCCTCGACGCGCCGCCCGCCGTTAAAAAAATTTTAAAAAAACGCGCAACGTCGAAATTTTAGCGGCAACTATTATATTGTTAAGACGTAAAAAACCCTAAAGAGTTTTCCAATGACCTCGCACTCCGCGCTTTCCCGCCTCGCTTCCGACGCTCCCCTCGACGACGCGCGTTCCTTTCCGAACGACGCGTCGGTCGCGTCGCGGAAAAACGCCTTTATCGAACCCCGTCCGCTTAAAACGCCCTTCGCCGTTTTCGCCGAAAACGCCCGCCAAGTCGACGCGTCCGCTCCGAACGCCGGCGAAACCGACGACGGCGCGCGCTCCCCCGGCGACGCGAACGGCGCGTCCTCTCCCGCCGCCGTTAAAGCCGATTTTGTCGACGACGCGGGTAAAATCGATTGGAACGCCGCCCTTTCGGCGAACGAAAATTGGCTCCGCTCGACGATCGCGACGCAAGTCGGCGAAAACGCGGCGGTCGACGAAGTTTTTCAAGACGTCGCGCTCGCGGCGACGCGCCAAAAGGCGCCGATTCGCGACCCGCGCAAAGTCGGCGCTTGGCTCCGACGGCTCGCGACCGTTTACTCGCTCCTTTACCGCCGTTCGCTCGGTCGCAAAAAGAAATTATTGCAACGTTATCAAGATAGGATTCCCGTTCGCGAAACCTCCGCCGACGACGCGGAACCGCTCCATTGGCTCCTGACCGAAGAGCGGCGCGCGCTCGTTCGCGAAGCGACCGCCCTGCTCGCGGACGACGAACGGCGCGTTTTAACGTTAAAATACGCGGAAGACAGGAGTTATAAGGAAATTGCGGAAGAAATCGGCGCGACCGTTTCCGCCGTTCAATCGAAACTGCATCGCGCCCGCGCTCGGCTCCGCGAAAAACTCGCCGAACTTGCGCCGACGACGATCGCCCCCCCAACTTAACGCGCCGCCGTCCGAACGCCGCCCTAAAACCGCCCGCCCCAATCTTCCCCGTTCCCCTAAACCCCCGTCCCTTCCGTTCCCGCGTTCGAACGGCGCGCCGCGCCGGCCTTCGACTCGCCCAACGTCCCGCCAATCGCGAAGAAAATCGCCCGGAAAGTTGCCAATGGAAACGCCCCGCCTCCCCCTTTCCTTAACGCCGCCGACTCCGGAACTCGAAACGCTCGTCGAACTTTTAGTCGACGACGAACTCGACGCCGCCGAACGCCGCGCCCTCCTCGAACGTCTCGACGAAGTCGACGGCGGTTGGAAATATTGCGCGACCGCCTTTCTCGAAGCGCAAACGTTTCGCAAATCGTTTCGTTTTCTCGCCGTCTCGGAACGGGCCCCTTCGTTTTGCGACGACTTAAACGATCGCGCCGATTTTAACGCCGCGCCCGTCGCCGCGTCGCGTCGCGACTTACCGGAACCGCGCATTATTCCGCTCCATTCCTCCGCTTCGCGCGGTCGTTTCGGACGCTCGCTCGGTTCCGACGGTTCGGGCGGCGACGGCCCGCGGCGTTTCGCGCGTTTCGCCGCGACGACGGCCGGATTTCTCCTTTCGGTCGCGTTCGGCGCCCTCCTTTATCGGCAAATCGCGCCGACGACGCCCGTTCCCCCCGCTTCCGCGCCCCTTCGTTTTGACAACGGAGCCAATTTCGCCGCCGTCGAAACGCCGTCGACGCCCGCTCCGCTCCGCCGCTCGACGCCGTCTCGTCCCGAACCGTCCGCCGCGCCGATCCGTTACGTTACTTTGCGGAGCCCGAGCCGTTCGCTCGACGACGTCGCCGTCCCTTGCGTCGAAGGCGATTGGGACGACTTAGCGGCTTTGCGAGCGACGCGCGCCGACTTTCTCGACGTTCCGCAACCGATCGCCGAAGCGCTCCGAACCCCCGGCGGTCGCGTTCAAACGGCTCGCGACGAACTTCGTTTTCCGCTCGACGACGGTCGAACGATCGTTTTGCCGGTCGACGTTTATGAAATCCGAAGCGAATTTATCCCAATATATTAACCCGGTCGACAATCAATTAAACAAGCATTTTTCAAACTCAAGACGCGGTTTTTAAATCAATCAAAAAACCAACGCGTCGCGTCGTTTTTCCCAAAAGGAGTTGAAATATGAAACGAAACGTTTTTTCGCAAGAATTCGCGTCCCGTCGTTTGCCGTTGGCTTTCGGCGTTTTGACCGCTTGTCTCGTCGGCGGAGGAATCGCCGTCGCGCAAACGAAACAACTTAAAGAACCCGCGGAACCGGTCGCCGCGACGTCCGCCGCCGAGCAAACCGACGACGCGGCGCAAACGCCGAAAACCGCCGACGGCAACTTTAACGGTTCCTATTCGATCGTCGTCGAAAGCAAGACCGGCCCGGACGGCAAAACGATTCAAACGAAAAAGGTTTGGCGCGACGGAAAACTTGTCGAAAGCGAAGAAAAAACGCTCGACGGCGACGCGGCGGACGCGACGATCCAACTTCCGAACGGCGAAACGGCGCCGGGTCGCGTTTTCCACTTCGACTTCAACGACGACGTTTTCGGCGATTTAGGCGCCGACGCTTCCCCGTTCGAAGGAATGCGTCGTCTCGAATCGCAAATGCGCGAACATCAAGAGCAAATGCGCGCGCAAATGGAAGAGTTGCGTCGTCGTTTCGGTCAAAGCGCCTCGAACGGTTTCGTCGCGCCGCAAGACGGCGAAATCGCGCCGGCGCCGAGCAAGTATTGGATCGGCGCGACGGTCGAACCGACGCCGGAACTCCTCGTCGCGCAACTCCCGATCAACGAAGGCGAAGGCATTTTGCTCCAATATATCGTTCCGGATTCCCCGGCGGCGAAAGCCGGTCTGCAACGATTCGACGTCGTCGTTAAAATCGACGGCGCGCCGATCGCCGACGCTTCCGACGTCGCGAAGATCGTCGACAAAACCGGCGATAAAACCGTTAAAGTCGAGTTTTTCCGCAAAGGCAAGTTGACCGAAACGAAACTGACGCCCGCCGAACGCCCGCAAAACGACGCTCGGCTCGTCCCGTTCGGCGGTTCGAACGGCGGTTCGCGCTTTCAAATCGTTCGTCCCGGCTTGATCGTTTCGACGCCGGAAGCCGAGAACGCCGAAGCGAAACCCGCCGAAGAAGCTCCGAAAGCCGAAGAAAACGCCGAAGCGAAACCCGCCGAAGAAGCCCCGAAAGCCGAAGAAAACGCCGAAGCGAAACCCGCCGAAGAAGCCCCGAAAGCCGAGTAATCGCGGCGCGATCTTATTCGCTTATTCGCTTCTTTTTCTTTAACAAGAAACGGCGTTCCGATTTTCCGTCGGAACGCCGTTTTTAACGCGTTTTTATCGCCGTCTCTTATTTTCTTTAATCAAACGACGTTTCGTTTCCGAGCCGCCGCGTCGACGTTCGTTAAACGTCGACGCCCAATATCCGACGTTAACGCGCCGCGAACCAAACGCTTTCGCCGACGGCGAGCGCGACGATCGCCGAAAAGACCAAAAGTCCGAAAACGTTGCGCCCGGTTTTGCGTCGAATCGCCGCCGCGACGCCGAATAAAACGACGCAGCCGAGGAACGCGCCCCAATAACCGGCGCAAAATCCCCAAAGCGCCCCGAGCGCCGCCGTCTCCGCCCGTTCTCGACGGGAAATCGCCCGCCAAAAGAGAAGCGTCGCCGCGACGCCGGAACCGACGCTCGCCGCAAAAACGCCGCAACGACCGACCAAAACGTCGGCGTCGCCCAGCGCTATAATCGTCAAAAGTCCGACGACCGGAATCGACGCGGCGAAAAGAACCAACGACTTCGGAGCGGCCCCCTTGTCCCATTCGACGAAACCGAGAATCAACGCCGCGTAAGCCGCGAACGCCCAAACGAACGCCAACGCGATCGCTTTTTGCGCCGCCGCCCAATAACCGTCGAAAGTCAGCGTCGTCGTTTGCGTCGGGTCGGCTTCAAACGCCGCGACCGCCGCCTCCCAAGCGTTCGAATAATCCGCAAACTCCGCCCAATTTAACGTTTGCGACGCAAACCCGACCCAACCGCCGGTCAAAATCGACGCGCCGTAAAGAGCGGCGACCGCGCAACAAAGGAACTCGACGAACGGATAACGAACGCTAATCGGCGCCTTGCAGTCGCGGCAACGTCCGCGGAGCCAAAGCCAAGCGAGAATCGGCACGTTGTCGAACGGTCGCACCCGCGCGCCGCACTTCGGGCAATGCGACGGCGGCGAAATCAAGCTCATTCCCTCCGGAACGCGCCAAATCACAACGTTGAAAAAACTCCCGAACGCCGCTCCCAAGATCGCGATCCAACCGACCAAAATCGCTAAAAACACCGCCGTCATCGCCGCTTTCGCCCTTTTCCTTCGCCGAAACCGGCGCAAAATCGGCGCGACCGTTAAAATCGTCGACGCGGTTCGCCGCGCCTTCGAACCGGAGTAAACGCCGCGTCGCGTTATTTCGCTCCGCTAAACCGACTTCGCCGCCGTTTTATCGGGAACCGCCGAAAATTCAAAAAGGGTCGGCCAACATTTCCCGGTCAAAAAAAGGCGATTTTTCGCGCCGTCGAACGCGATTCCGTTCAGAACGTATTCCCAACTCGAACGCAACGATTCCGGAACAATTTTCGAAAAATCGATCGCCTGCAGGACGCGCCCGGTCGCCGGATCGATTCGAACAATTTTGTTCGTTTGATAAACGTTCGTCCAAAGCTCGCCGCCGACAAACTCCAACTCGTTCAAATTCATCAACTTCCGTTCCCGACCGTTCGCGTCGAGATACCAAACGTCGAACGCCCGTTTTTGCCGGAACGTCTTCGGGTCGAGAACGCGAATCTTCGACGTTCCGTCGCTCATCGCCAACGTTTTCGTCTCGGCGTCGAACGCGAGCCCCCAACCTTCGCCGGAATATCGGAACTCGTCGAGTTTTTCGAACGTTTTTTTATTGAAAACGAAACAAGCGCGCTCCCGCCAAGTCAACGCGAAAATCCGGTCGTCGACGACGGCGATCCCCTCGGCGAAATAACGCTTCGAAAATCGATATTCTCGCAAGATTTTCCCCGACTCAAGGTCGATTTTGCGCAACTTTGATTTCCCGTACTGTCCGCCGCTTTCGTACAGAATTTCACGTCCGGTTTCGGCGTCGATTTCGAAAACGAGCCCTTGCGTGTACGAGTCGGTCGAGCGCGCCCGGCGTTTCGTCAACTTTAATTCAAAACGCGGCGGAAACTCGCGACGCGACGCGACTTCCGCCGCCGCGTTCGGTTCCGCCCTCGCCGCCTCTTTTTTTCCCGTTTGCGCCGCTCGAACGGTCTCCGCAAACGCCAATCCGTTCGTTAACGTCGAAGCGACGTCCGCCAACGCCGCGACGCCGACGGTCGCGACGCACCGCTTCAATATTTCGCGCCGCGACGTTCCCTTGTTTCCCGTCATTCCGTTCCGCTCCTTTTCTCCCGCTCCTTCGGATTTCCTCGTTCGCGACCGCTCGGTTCAACCGCTCGCTTCGACCGCCGTTTCGCCTTTTTCGACGCTCCGCGACATATTGCGCGGTTACTTCGCCAACGCAACCCGCAAAAATCGCCCGGTTTCGTTATTTTCCAACGCGGCGATCTCCTCCGGCGTTCCGGTCGCGACGATTTCGCCGCCGTCGACGCCCCCTTCCGGCCCCATATCGATAATCCAGTCGGCCGCTTTCATCACGTCGAGACAATGTTCGACGACGATCACGGTGTTTCCGGCGTCGACCAAGCGTTGCAAAACCTCGAGCAACTTTTCGACGTCTTGCGCGTGCAACCCGCACGTCGGTTCGTCCAAGACGTACAACGTGTTCCCGGTCTCGACGCGCGCCAACTCGGTCGCCAACTTCACCCGCTGCGCTTCCCCCCCCGAAAGAGTGGTCGAAGATTGCCCAAGCCGCAAATATCCCAGCCCGACCTGTTGAAAACTCTCCAACTGGCGAACGATCGTCGGGTAATTGGCGAAAAACTCGCGCGCCTCGTCGACCGACATATCCAACACGTCGGCGATCGATTTTTCCTTATATCGCGCTTCAAGCGTCTGCCGATTGAACCGCTTTCCTTCGCAAACCGGGCAAACGGCGCGCATATCGGGCAGGAAGTGCATTTCAATCTTTTGAATCCCTTGCCCTTGGCATTCTTCGCAACGCCCGCCCGCGACGTTGAAGCTAAACCGCCCGGCTTTGTACCCGCGCCGTTTCGCGTCGCGAGAATTAGCGAAAACTTTGCGGATTTCGTCGAAAATACCGGCGTAAGTCGCGGGATTGCTCCGCGGCGTCCGTCCGATCGGCGATTGGTCGATCTGAATCAGCTTGTCGATTCGACTCGCGCCGCGCAAACTCTTAAAATGCGTCGAACGCGCGCCGGTTCCGTTCAAACGCCGCCGCAACGCCGGAACGAGCGTTTCGTTCAGGAGCGAACTCTTCCCGGAACCGCTGACGCCGGTAACGCAGGTAAAAACGCCCAACGGAAAAGTCGCGGTAACGTTTTTCAAGTTATTCATCGTCGCGCCTTCGAGAACGATCGAACGGGTTTTAACGATTTTGCGGCGTTTTTCCGGCGCCGAAATCTTCGCTTTTCCGCTCAAATAACGTCCCGTCGCGGAAACGGCTTCGGCGGCGACTTGCGCGGGCGTTCCTTGCGCTAAAATTTCGCCGCCAAACTCGCCGGCGCCGGGCCCGACGTCGATCAACCAGTCGGCGCGCTCCATAATCGCTTCGTCGTGTTCGACGACAAGAACGGTGTTGCCGCGATCGCAAAGAGCGCGCAACGCTTCGATCAACTTTTCGTTGTCGCGCGGATGCAAACCGGTCGACGGTTCGTCCAAAATATAACAAACGCCCGACAAACCGCACCCCAACCCGTTCGTTAATCGAACGCGTTGCAACTCGCCGCCGCTCAAAGTGTCCGCCGCTCGGTCGAGCGTCAAATAATCGAGCCCAAGTCGGTTCATCGCGTCCAACCGCTCAAGAATCTGCGCGACGATCGGGGCCGCGATTTCTTGCTCGACCGGCTTAAACGTTAAACTTTGAAACCATTCGAGCGCTTCCGCCGCCGTCGCCGCCGTCGCCTCGTGAATTTTTTTCCCGGCGACCGTCGTCGACCGCGCTTCCAAACGCACCCGGGCTCCGCCGCAGTCGGGACAAACGACCTCGCCGCGGAACGTCGCCAAATAATCGCGCTCCCTCTTGCTCTTCGCGGTCGCGAAAACCGCTTCCAACGTCGGAATCAAACCGACGAACGGCTCCGCGTCGGTTGCGCTCGCCGCTTCGCCGACGCTCGAACGGTCGCCGTTTTCTTCGCCCGCTTCGATCGGTTCGCCGTCGTTTCCCGTTTCGACTTTTTTCTTGTTTTCCGAACCGGCGCCGCTCATCAACGACAAGAGCGCGCGGTCTTCTTCAAGGATCAACGATTCTCGCTCCGGATTCAAAAGTCGACTCGAAATCGCGTCTTTTTCTTGTTTTTCCGGTTCGTTCTCGCTTGCGTTCTCTCGCTTGTCGTCCGATTCGTCGGCGGCGATTTCGGAAGCGACGGCGTTCAAGAAAGTTCGCGTTTCTTCGCGCTCCTCGCCGTAAAAGAAGAGCTTGCGCGTTTTTTCGTCCCAAGTTTCAACCGGCGCCGCGGCGGCGTCCGGAGCGATTCGCTCGAACTCCGCCGTCAACGCTTGCACTTTGCGCCGCGCCCCCGTCGCCAACCCCTTGCCGAGCGCGAGCGCCCCGTCGGCCAACGAGAGTTCCGGGTTCGAAACGAGCGCGTCCGGATCGAACGCCTCGACCTTGCCGACGCCTTGGCAAACCGGGCAAGCGCCGTAAGGACTGTTGAAGCTAAAAGCGCGCGGTTCCAGCTCCATATACCCGACGCCGCATTTCGGGCAAGAATAAAGGGAGCTAAAGAGGACGTCTTTCCAAACGCTGCGCGTTTTCCCTTCGGCGGTCGTAACGCGTTCCTTCTCGTAAAGGCAACAAACGAGCCCTTCGCTCAACTGCAACGCCTGCTTCAACGATTCGAGCAAACGCGTTTCGATTCCTTCGCGCAAAATCAAACGATCGACGATCGCCTCGATCGTATGCGCCTTTTTCGGGTCGAGTTCCGGCGCCGACGCGATTTCAATCAACGCCCCGTCGACGCGCGCCCGAGTAAACCCCGTCTTGACGAGCCGCCGGAAAACGTCCTTGTGCGCTCCCTTTTTCCCGCGAACGATCGGCGCCAACAACATAAAGCGCGTGTTCGGCGGAAGACGCAGAATCTCCTCCGCCATCCGCTCGACCGTTTGCCGACGAATCGGCCGCCCGCAACGGTAACAATGAACGACGCCGACGCGAGCGTAAAGAAGACGCAAAAAGTCGTAAATTTCGGTAACCGTCGCGACCGTGCTGCGCGGATTCGGCCCGCTCGAACGTTGGTCGAGCGCGATCGTCGGCTGGAGCCCGGAAACCGAATCGACGTCCGGTCGCTCGAGCTGATGGAGGAATTGGCGCGAATAAATCGAGAGACTTTCGATGTACTGCCGCTGCCCTTCGGCGTAGATCGTGTCGAACGCCAACGAACTTTTCCCGCTCCCGCTCGGCCCGGTCAGCGCGGTGAGACGGTTCCAAGGAATATCGACGTCGACGTTTTTCAAGTTGTGCGCCCGAGCGCCGACGACTCGAAGCGGCGGGTGAACCGGATCGAAGACGGCGGAAGCCTCGCCGGACTTGCCGGTTTCGCCCGTTTTATCGGTTTCAACGGCGTCGACGGCGGGACGCGCCGCGTCGTTTTCAAGCCAAGCGTTTTCTTCTCGCGGGTAATCCATTTGCGCCTCTTTATTCTAACGCGTTCCGTCGAGCGCGCCGTAATGCTTCGTAACAACAAGGAAAAGGGGCGAACGCGGTTTCCGTTCCGCCGTCGTTTTCGTTCGATAAGGAAAAACGACGCGCCTAATCGTCCGTTCGTTTTTCAAAAAATCAAAATTCGCAACGCGACGCCGCCTCTCGATAAACGCGGTCGAACGGAACGCCCGCTTTTCGCGCCGCTTCGTCGACGTCGGCAAACTCCGGCGCCGCGACGGTCGTTTCGCCGTCGAGCGTCGCGCCGACTTTGACGCGAATCGGGCCGAACGACGTTTGAACCGTCTCCCAACGCCGCGCCAAGGAACGGCGTCGAACCGTCGTTTCGCGAACGCCGAAGGTGCCGGACGTCCGGAAAAGCGCGTCGACGACCGCTTCCCGCTTTTCTTCCGCGACGAGAGCGCTCAACTTGCAAGCCGGGCGCCCCTTTTTCATCAAGATCGGCGCCGTCCAAACGTCGAGGGCTCCGGCGTCGAAAAGCGCGGTCGCGACGGTCGCCAAGCGTTCGCCGGTCGCGTCGTCGACGTTCGTCGCCAACTCGTAAAGCGTTTCGACGTTGTAACGCGCCTCCCAAACGCTCGACTTTTCCAATTCCGGCGACTTTGCGGGCGTTTTCCCGCTTTCCTCGGCGACGTTATCCGTTTCGTAAATCGACGCGCGCAACAAATTCGGGCGACTTTGCATTTTCCGCGTTCCGAACGAGTTGGCGGTCGCGACGATTCGGGCGCCGGTCGGAATCGCCTTCTTTTCCCAAACGGCGAAGAGCGCGGCGGCGGTCGGCGTCAACATTTCGCAACGCTCGTTATCGGAGGACGTCGGAAGTCCGTAATTCCGCAACAAAATCGACGTCGCGGGCGCCGGCAAGGGATAAACGCCGTGCGCGCAACGAAACGTTCCTTCGCCGACCGGCAACGGAGAAAGCGAAATTCCGTCGACGCCGAGCGCGTTCAACGCCAAAACGCAACCGACCGTGTCGACCAACGAATCGACCGCGCCGACTTCGTGAAAATGCACTTCGTCGACCGGTTTTTGGTGCGCCTCGGCCTCCGCGACCGCCAACGCTTCGAAGGCGGCGATCGCGTCGCGCTTCGTTTTCTCGTCGAGCGGCGACTCCGCGATCATTTGACGAATCGACGCGAACGTCCGCCCGTGAACGTGTTCGTGTTCGTGCGAATGCGAGCGGTCGTGTTTATGCTCGCAGTCGTGTTTATGATCGCAGTCGTGTTTATGATCGTGGTCGCGGTCGTGTTTATGATCGCAGTCGTGTTTATGATCGTGATCGCGTTTGCGACCGTGTTCGTGTTCGTGTTTGTG
>JAFSDX010000135.1 GCA_017436025.1 Thermoguttaceae bacterium | reverse complement strand
TCGGCGGAGGTGAATCAAGTCGGCGTCGAGAATTTGACGGCGCGACTTGTAGAAGTTCACCCATTTCTTGACGACCGCCTTCGTTTCCTCCGAGTCGTAAAGTCGCGGGCCGCGGTAACACGCTTGAACGCCGGCGCCGAGGAGGTTCGCGAAACGAGCGTCGTAATGATCCAAGTGTTCGCGGAGCGGTTCGATCGTCGCCGCCGCGCCGCCGCCGTGATACTGCGAAAGCGGAACGAACATCCAACCCATCGACGCGGTTTTCTCCCAAGTTCCGTCGTAAATGTTTTGACGCTCGATAATTACCTGCTCGGCGCGCGGGAGCGACCAGTTCGTTTCGCGGTAACCCATCCCGGTTTTGTTGCCGCCGTTGAGGAAATACCAGTCCGGTTGGTTGACGTAAATCCCGTGTTCGCGGCACCAACGGTAAAGATTGCCTTGCGCTTTCCACTGAACCCAAACGGAGTCTTCCTTGCCGCGGTGGCCCGGGTGCTTCTCCGATTCGCAGGGGTCGCCCGGGTACGGGCCGTCGTTTTCGAAGATCGAGAACCCGGCGTACTCCATAAACTCTTTCAGCGTCGCGAAATAACGTTGCCCCCAATCGGCGCCGAGACAGGGCCCGCGCTTGAATTTCGGGTTCGGCGTTTGGACGTTGTCGCCCGGCGTTCCGGCGTTGCGCGACGACGTGAGCGAGTACCCGCCGAAACCGAGCCCGGCGGCCTTCGCTTCGTCGGCGAGTTGGCGATAAATATCGCGGTAGGCTTTCTCCGTGCTTTCGAGATTGAAACCGGAGCCGAAGCTCATAATGATCGTTTCGAAGCCGGTTTCGCGGCATTGCTCGATCGCTTCGCGCAGAACGTCCGGGTTCGCTTGCGTTTTATGGAACATCAACGGGTTTTCCGCCGTCCAAGGAGCGAGCGTGCGATACATGCGACGCCGCGCCAACCCGCGACGTTCGCGGTCGGCGCCGTCGTACAGGAGTTCGAACGAGCGGTACGAAACGAAGTTTTCGCCGGGGCGAACGTATTGCGCCGGGCCGAATTCCGGCGTCGAGACGTAACGGCAGGGCGTGTCGAGGCGATAGCAGACTTGCGTGCGGTATTCCGGTTCGACTTCCAGACGGTAGCCGAAGCCCTTCGGCGCGCAACTCATCGTGTAACCGTAGATGTAATCGTTTTCAACGTAAAGGTTTAAGACGTTCCAGTTGAATTCTTTTTCTTCGACGCGCGACTCCGGCTCGACGAGGCGCAGCTCTTCCGAAACGAACGAGTCGACGCAATATTCCGGCGCCGCTTCTTGCCCCTCGACCGCTTGCGGATAAAGGACTTCGATTCGCTTTTGCAGAACCGGGATTCCGTCGTAAATTTCGTAATAAACGTCGACCGTCGGCAAAACTTTCCCGTCTTTCGGGTCGTGTTTATACGACATGCGGAGGCTTTTTCCCTTCGGCGGCCAAGCGAGGTCTTTCGAGAGCCATTCGGGGCGTTTTTTCCATTCGAACGGCTTTTCGATTTCGCCGATTTTCGCGCTTTCGAAGCGATAGGAGTTCTCCATCGGCTTAAGCGTCGGAATCCATTCGTCTTTGAAGTAATTCAAGACCGGTTGCCCGGTCAGTCCGCCGACCGGATACGACGTTCCGTCGATAACGACCCGCGCTTCCGGAGCGACGGCGCGAATCAGCTCTTCGCCGGTCGTTAAGTTCTTGAAACTGACGGTCGCGGCGGACGGTTCGACGACAATGCGTCGCTCGATTATGCCGTTCGTCAGCCGCCATTCCTTTTTCGCTTCGTCGAACTCGACTTGCGCGACGAAGCCGCTCGGGTCGAGGAGCCAATCTTTTTTCGCGTTCGAATCGGCGAACGCGGCGCAGGTCGCGAAAACGGCGAGCAGAAACGCGCTCGCTTGGAGTAAAAACTTCATTTAACTTGCTTTCTAACAATGTGTTCCGAAGGTTGAGAAAAGCCGCGAACCGGTCGCCGACTTTTCGACTTTTTAACGAATTTTGAAGCGGGACGCCCTAAAACGCCGAACTCGGCGCCGCCTCGTTAAGGAGACGGGCCGAGTTCGGAACGCGTTGCGTTTCAAGGCGTTAAGCGTCGGACTCCGAAGAGCCCGAACCGTTAAACGTCGAGCGAAAACTTAGAGGAGTTTTTGCGCTCGCGCTTTCAGGTCGGCGTTCGACGTCGTGTCGACGACGCGCTTCATCGAGTCGATCAAGTCTTTGCCCGCTTTCGCTTTAGCGGCGTCGTCCGTTTGCGCGTCCCACTTCCATTCCGGTTGGCTGACGCGAATCTTTTCGGCGACGACGACGGCGGCTTCGCAAGCGGCTTCTTTGAACTCGTCGTGCTTGGCGTATTCGAGCGCGGCGACGACGTTGTCGGCGACGATGTTGCGCTTGAAAACTTCGAAAATCAACGCTTTATCTTCGGCGCGACGAGCCGTTTCGAACGCGATTTTGCACATTTCGATCTTGCGGGCGACCGGCATATCGAATTGGCGCGGAATGCGGACGTAACCGCGAATCCCGCGGGAGTGGTACTTCGCGTCGCGAGCTTGTTGCGCGATTTTAAGGCAAACGTCGGCGACCGCTTCGGCGTCGGACGGCGTGTTCCATTCGCCGAGGATTTGCGTCGCTTTGTCGACGGTCGGGCCGTTGCAAGCGTTGGCGACGGCGGCGAGCGCGGTCGGGCCGCCGATTTGCTTCAGGAGCGGCAGCATCTTGTTTTTCGCGTCGACGTTCGTTTCCTTCGCGAAGAGGTCGGCGACTTTAGCGGCGCATTCTTCGCGCGGCATCCGAGTGCAGGCGGCGCGGAGGAGCCAGTCGACTTTCGCGTCGTCCGTTTCGCCGTCGAGCGCGGCGACGAGGAGGTCTAAGTTGTCGAGCGAAACGATTTCCGACAGCGCGGCCAACGCGGCGTCGCGAACGGCGCCCTTCTTCGTCGAGGCGATTTTGACGAGAACCGGCCCGGCCTTTTCGACGCGGCGCAGTTCGACGATCTTCAACATGCCGAGCGCGGCGGCTTCGGAGAGTTCGATCGCGCCTTCGAGGTCTTCGGCGACGAACTTGTCGACCGCGGCGGCGAATTTTTCGTCGTCGAGCGCGACGCCGAGCGCGACGATCGCGTCGCCGAGCTTCTTGTCGTCGAAGTTTTTCGCGTCCGCTTCGTCCGCGGCGAACGGGTCGAACGCGGCGACGGTATCGACGGAACCGACGTTAATCAACGCTTTCGCGGCGGCGGTTTTCAGCGCGACGGAACCGTCGTTCGCAAGCGCGACCGCTTTCGGGAAGACGAGCTTCTTCGACGCGTCGTCTTTGCGGTCGCCGAGCGCGCGCAAAACGAGAATTTGCTTCGCTTCCGGGAAGGAGTCGAACGCCGCGAGGAGCGTTTCGACGACTTTCGGAGCGTCGGCGTCGTTAAATTCGCGGACGGTTTTCAACGCCGCGTCGACGGTTTGTTGATCGTCGCCTTTGATCAGCTCGACGATTTTGGCGGCGGATTCGGCGCCGCGGCAAATCAGCGCGCGGTAAGTCCCGGCTTCGCGGACGAAGTTCGGGAGCCCGGCGGTCGTCGCGGCGTCGTAAAGCGCGGCGGCGCCGACGAGGACGCCGGCTTTTTCGCGGGCTTCCGCGGCGTCGAGAATCGCGTCGCCGAGGCCGCGCAGGAAGAGCGGATCGGCGCCGTTCAGGTCTTTTTTCGCTTCGCTAACGAGGAAACCGGCGGCTTCGTCGGACGCGATGGCGCCGAGCGCGGCGACGACCGCTTTCTTAACGGCGACGTCGTCTTTTTCGGCGTAAATTTTCGTCAGCAGCTCGACCGACTCCGCTTTGCCGCGAACGCCGATCGAGTCGATAACGCCGACGAGGCAAGCGCCGTCGAGTTTTCCGGCGGCTTCGGCCAACGCGGCGTCGGCGGCGTCGAACGGGAACGCTTCGAGCGCGAAGCGGGCGTTGAAACTTTGTTTTTCGTTCGCGAGGAGCGCGGCGAGTTTCGGAATCGACGCTTCCGAACCGACGACGGCCAAGCGTTTAACGGCGATGTTGACGCGGTGAATGTCGGCGGGTTCCGAACCGGCGCCGTCGATCGCTTGAAGCAAAACGGCTTCGTCGGAGGTCGTCAGGAGAGCGTCGACGTCTTGCGCGAGGGCCGGGGACGCGACGACGGCGGCCAACAGCGCGCTCGACAGGAAAGAGAACGCGTATTTTTTCATATGTCTTTCTCCAACGGCGAAAGAAAAAGCGGGAAAACGAACGCTCGGAAACAAGCGCAAACGTCGGCGTTTGAACGGTTTCGAGAACCGGCGGCGACGCGGCGTAAACGGAGCGGACGGCGGCTTTTCGACTTTCGCGTTTTGGGCTTTTTTTCGTTATTAATATATAAAGGGGAAAAAATCGACAAAATCGACGAACGGAACCGCGCGTTACAGCGTGTACGGTTCGCGCATCGCGCGGGTGCGCATACGGTTCGCTTCTTCGTCGTTGAACTCTTCCTTGACCGGGTCGAACTCGAGCGGGCGCTTGAGCTGCCAAGCGATGTACGCGCAGTGCGACGCGATGTGCGATTGAGCGGCGACGTCGGCGTTCGCGGCCGGGTTGCGACGCGTTTTAACGCAGTCGATGAACTCGGCGATATGCGTCGTCGGGTCGGTGCCGGGCATGCCGAAGTATTTGAGTTCGCTTCGGAGCGCGTCGGACGAAACGGCCATCCGCCCGCTGTCGCCGGTTTCGATCCAGCCTTCTTCGCCGACGTAGCGAGCGGAGCAGGTGCCGAGCCCGAGCCAACCGTCGGAGCGCATCACGAGCTTAACGCCGTCGGCGTAGTAGGCCCAAACGTGCCCGGCGATGGAGCCGTCGGCGTTGAATTGCGGCTCGTAACGAGTCGGCGCGGCGTCGTCTTTTTGCGCGGCCCATTGGCAGAGGTCGACGGTGTGCGAGCCCCATTCGAGGATGCCGCCGCCGTGGAAGTCGAAGTGGCTGCGCCAGTCGCCGCGAACGTAAGCGCTGTTGTACGGGCGCCAAGGGCAGGGGCCGAGCCAGCGATCCCAGTCGCATTCGTCGACCGCCGGTTCCGGTTCCGCGTCGTACCAGTTGTGATGCGTCGCCGGCCAAAGGGTGTTCGCGTGAACTTCGGTGAGTTTGCCGAGTTTGCCGCTCTTGACGATTTCGGCGGCGAGCATAAAGTTGCCGATGTTGCGGCGTTGCGTCCCGGCTTGATAGACGACGCCGTAGCGTTTGACCGCGTCGGCGAGGGCGCGGCTTTCTTGAATCGTGAGGGAAAGCGGTTTTTCGCAGTAGACGTCTTTCCCGAACTTCGCGGCGGTGATGGAGGCCATCGTGTGCCAACGGTCGCCGGTCGCGATCAAGACGGCGTCGATATCGTCGCGTCCGAGGAGGTCTTCCATATCCTTATAGACGGCGCAATCGGTATCGTTGTATTTTTTATCGGTTTGCGCTTTCAGGGCGTCGCGGCGAACCTTGCGAACGTCGCAAATGGCGCGGACGCGGACGTCTTCGCGACCGAGGAAGATGCTGAAGTCGTGTCCGCCGCGGGCGCCGATACCGATCCCGCCGAAGTTAACCTTAGCGCTCGGCGGAGTCGCGCCGTCGAGCCCGAGGACTTTGCCGGGAACGTAAGTCGGAACGAGCGTCGCGGCTCCGGCGACCGCGCAACCTTTCAAAAAGTCTCGACGACCGACGCGTCGTTGCGTTGATTTCATAAGGGCTCCTTTCTCCGCGTTCGCGGCGATTTTGCCGTCGCCGTTCGAACGATATAAGGCTGAAATGCGAATTTAACGGGTTTCCGCTCGCAAAAACGAACGAAGGAATAATAACGGGCGCCGCGATCGACGTTTTTGCCCGACGTTTTCGCATAAACCGGGCGGTTTGGCGAAACTTTGCCGACGTCGGAAGCGCGATTTTAACCGAGATCGCGGCGATACGTTCTTAACGATACCAGAAGCGCCGCCGAAAATCAAGTTTTTTGACGAGATTTTCGCCAATTTTTGCGATTTTTCGCGAAACCGAGCGAAAGCGAAGGGAAACGACGCGTAGAACGGGTTGTTTGGGTGGAATAGAAGAAATGGGGGAGATAGACAAGAAGATCGACGGTCGATTAAAGAATGTGCCGCCGTCGCCGAGAAAACGAGCGAACGGATCGCGACGGGCCGCCGCCCGCCTTGGAAGCGAAACGAACAAGCGCCGCTCGTTTGGTCGCCGAAAGAGAACCGCCGAAACTCGCTCGTTCCGCCGCCGGAAACGAGAATCGAACCGCCGGCGCCGCGTCGACGTGAAAAACGACGCGGAGTCAAACGTTGTGAAAAGCGTTAAAAACGACGCGACGTCAACGCGCTTCAAAACGCAACTTGTTTTTCCGAGCGTATTTCTCCGCGACGGAGCCCGGCGCGCTTCGAAGCGTAAAGTCCGGGACGTTTTGTCGTTCGCCGTTTTGCTCGACGCGTCCAAACGCTTCTTTGCCAATCTTTTCGAGAACGTCCGGAAGCGCGACGCTCAGTAACGCGGGACAGTCGAGAAACGCTTCTTTGCCGATCTTTTGCAAGCCGTCCGGAAGCGCGATGTTTTGTAACGCGTCGCAACCGGCGAACGCTCGGTCGCCGACCGTTTTTAATCCCCGGGGAAGCGCGACGGACGTTAGCGTCTTGCATCCGCAAAACGTTTCCGCGCCGACGGTTGCGACGTCGTTCGGGAGCGCGATGGACGTTAGCGAAAAGCAGTCGTAAAACGCGCTTTTGCCGAGAGTTTGCAAGCCGTTCGGGAGCTTGACCGACGTTAACGACTCGCAGTAACAAAAGGCAAAGTCTCCGATGGTTTCGACGTTCTCCGGGATTTGGATCGACGTCAACGCTTTGCAACCGTAAAACGTTGACTCGCCGACGGTTGTAAGATGTTTTGGAAGTTCGACCGAGGTCAACGATTTGCAGTTGTGAAACGCGCCTTTGCCGAGAGTTTGCAAGTCGCTTGGGAATTTGACCGAGGTTAGCGCTTCGCAAAGGACAAACGCGGCGGCTTCGATCGTTTGGACGCTTTCCGGGAGAACGAGCGACTTCAAGGATTTACATCGCCCGAACGCTTTGGCGCCGATCGTTTGCAAACCGTCCGGAAACGCGATAGACGTTAACGATTCGCAACGCCAAAACGCCGCCCTGCCAATAGTTTGCAGTTCGTTCGGAAGAACGACGGACGTTAGCGCTTCGCAACTGTCGAACATTTCTTTGCCGACGGTTTTAAGGCCGCTCGGGAGAACGACCGACGTTAGCGAATGACAGTAAGCAAACGCTTCGTCGCCAAGGGTTTGGATACTGTCCGGGAGCTTGACCAAGGTTAGCGAAGAGCAGAGCGTAAACGCGCCCTTGCCGACGCTTACGACGCTATCCGGAATAACGACGGAGGTTAACGCGTAGCAACCGTAAAAGGCGCGCGGAGCGATTTTTTTAACGCTCTTCGGGACGACGTATTCCGTTTTGGGCTCGAGACACGCCAAAAGCGTTTTACCGTCGGCGCTAAACAGAACGCCGTCAACCGTTTGCGCGCGGAACTGGTCGAGCGTTAAGCGGCGGCTTCGGACTTGCGGAATTTCGACGCGACCGCTTGGCGACGCGACGACGCATAAAGAGTCGCAACTGTCGAACGCGTCTTTGCCGAAGGTCGGCGTTTTATCGGGAAACGTCGCCGTTTGCAACGCGTAACAACACTGAAACGCTTCCTTGCCGATCGTTTCGAGACCTTCCGGAAAGACGACCGTTCGCAACGACCGACAAAAGTCAAACGCTTGTCGACCGATGGTTTGCAATCCTTCGGGAAACGCGACGGACGTTAGCGCTTCGCATCCCCAAAACGCGTTTTTGCCGATCGTTTGGAGACCGTTACGGAACGCGACGTATTGTAGACGCGACGCGTCCCAAAACGCGAAATCGCCGACGGTTCGCAAGCCGGCCGGGAGCGCGACGGAACGTAATGTCGACGCTCCGTGAAACGCGCGTTCGCCGACGGTTTCGACGCCGTTCGGAACGACGTATTCCGATCGGGGCGCGCCGCCGGGGTACGCGACGAGCGTTTTTCCGTCGGCGGAAAAGAGAACGCCGTCGACGACGCGATAATGCGTCGCGTTGGAAGAAAGAGTAAATTCCGTTAGCGATCGGCATTTTCCAAACGCGTCTGAGCCAAGGACTTGGAGCTTGGACGGGAGTTTGACCGACGTTAACGACTCGCACTCGAAAAACGCGCCGTCGCCGACGCTTTGAACGCCGTCCGGAAGCGCGACGGACGTTAGCGCTTCGCAACCGTAAAACGCGCCGCCTTCGACGCGTTTGAGGCTCTTCGGAAAGACGACGGACGTTAGCGATTGGCAAGCGCTAAACGCGGAGGCGCCAATTGTTTCGACGCCGTCGGGGATCGCGTATTCCGTCGTTTCTTTTTTGCGGGGAAAGGCGACGAGCGTTTTGCCGTCGTCGGCGAAGAGGACGCCGTCGACGACGCGGTAACGCGACGGGCCGGGGGAAAGGTGAAATTTTGACAGCGCTTCGCAAGCGTAAAACGCGCTTATCGCAACGTTTTTAATTCCGTTTGGGATCGCGACGGACGTTAGCGCTTTGCAACCGTGAAACGCGCCGTCGTCGACGCTTTCGAGACTTTCCGGGAGAACGACGGAGGTTAACCGAACGCAGCTTTCGAACGCGTATTCGTCAAGCGCTTTGAGTCCGTTGGGGAACGCGACGGACGTTAACCAATAGCAGTTTTTGAACGCGCCTTCGCCGATGCGCGCAACGGGACGACTGTCGATTTCGTCGGGAATAACGACGTTGGCCGCCATATCGTCGAGGAAGCGAACGATGGTAACGCTGTCGTTATTGGGGTCGACTTTCCAGTTAAAATCGGACGGCGGATTCGGCGTCGCGGCGTGTTGACGTTGGTCGTTTGACATTGCTTAACTCCTTGTGTTTTGCGGGTTGCGTTGGAAGACGTTGAACGGTCGGCGGTCGAAAACGACGCGGCGTCAAACTGTTTTGAAAGCGTTAAAAACGACGCGGCGTCAACGCGGTTCGAAGCGGAGTCGGTTTTTTCGGGCGTATTTCTCCGCGACGGAGCCCGGCGCGCTTCGAAGCGTAAAGTTCGGGACGTCGCGTCGCTCGCCGCTTTGTTCGACGCGTCCAAACGCTTCTTTGCCAATCTTTGCGAGATCGTTTGGGAGAACGACGGCCTGTAATGCCGGGCAGTCGAAAAACGCTTCTTTGCCGATCGTTTGCAAACCGTCCGGAATCGCGATATTTTGTAACGCGTCGCAACCGGCGAACGCTCGGGCTCCGACCGTTTTTAATCCCCGGGGAAGCGCGACGGACGTTAGCGAACGGCAAAATTGGAACGTTTCCTCCTCGACGGTCGCGAGTCCGTCCGGGAGTTCGAGCGACGCCGCCGCTTCGCATCGATAAAACGCGTGTTTGCCGAGACTTTGTAGACCGCGCGGGAGCTTGATCGCCCTTAGCGACAAACAGCCGTAAAAGGCGCCGTTGCCGAGCGTCGCGACGCTTTCCGGGAGTTCGAGCGACGTTAACGATTCGCAATCGAAAAACGCGTATTTGTCGATAGTTGCGAGACCGTCCGGAAGTTTGAGCGACGTCAACGCTTGGCAACCGTTAAACGCTTCTTTGCCGATCTTTTGCAAGCCGTTCGGAAACTCGACCGACGTCAACGAGCGGCAATGCTCGAACAGCGCTTCGCCGATCGTTTGCAAACCGCTCGGGAACTTGAACGACGACAACGCTTCGCAAAAGGCGAACGCGCCGCGTCCGAGCGTTTCGACGCTATCCGGAAGAACGACCGACGTTAGCGCCGAACAACCGCAAAACGCATGGGCGCCGATCGTTTGCAACCCGTCCGGAAACTCGACCGACTTTAGCGAACGGCAAGGGTGAAACGCCCGCGCGCCAACGCTTTGCAGTCCGTTTGGGAGAACGACGGACGTTAGCGACAAACAGCCGTGAAACGCGTCTTGGCCGACGCTTTTGAGGCCGCTTGGGAGTTCGATCGACGTTAGCGCTTCGCAACCGTAAAACGCTTCGTCGCCGAGGGTTTGGAGACCGTCCGGGAGATTGATCGAGGTTAACGATTTGCAACGATAAAACGCCGATTTGCCGATGCTTGCGAGTCCGGGAGGCAGGACGACGGACGTTAACGTTGGGCAATCGTAAAAGGCGCGCGGAGCGATTTTTTTAACGCCGCTTGGGACGACGTATTCCGTTTTCGGTTCGAGGCAAGCCAAGAGCGTTTTGCCGTCGGCGCTAAATTGAACGCCGTCGACCGTTTCAGCGTGTAATAGGTCGGGCGTTAAGCGTTGTCGCCGATGGTCGGAAATTTGGGCTTTGGAGCGACCGTCGGGCGAGACGACGCAAAAATCGGGAGCGCAGTTGTAAAACGCGTTTTCGCCGACTTTCGGCGCTCTCTTGGGAAACGTCGCCGTTTTCAACGCGGCGCAACCTTCGAACGCTTCGTCGCCGATTCTTTTGAGACCGTTTGGCAGTACGACCTCTTGTAATGAGACGCAACCTTGGAACGCTATCCAGGCGATCGTTTTGAGCCCGTCCGGGAGCGCGATCGATTGTAACTTGACGCAACCTCGAAACGCTTCGACGTCGATTTTTTCGAGTCCGTTGGGAAGCGCGACGGAAGTTAACGCTTTGCAGTCGGCGAACGCTAATTCGCCGACGAGGCGCAACCCGTCCGGAAACGCGACGGACGTTAGCGCTTCGCAACCGTAAAACGCGTTGTTTTCAATCGTTTTGACCCCGTTTGGAAGCGCGACCGAACGCAACCTCTTGCACTCGTAAAACGCTTTGTGGCCGATAGTTTCGACGCCGTTCGGAACGACGTATTCCGTTCGCGGGTTCCCGACCGGATACGCGACAAGCGTTTTGCCGTCGGCGGTAAAGAGAACGCCGTCGACGACGCGAAAACGCGCCGCGTCGGGCGAGAGGACGAAGTCCGTTAGCGAGTCGCAACCGGCGAACGCGTTCGGGGCGAAGTTTTGAAGTTCGACCGGAAGCGCGACGGACGTTAGCGCTTTGCAATCGGCGAACGTTCGGTCGTCGATTGTTTTTAATCCCTGGGGAAGCGCGACAGACGTTAGCGAGTCGCAACCGGCGAACGCGCTCGGGGCGAAGTTTTGAAGTTCGGTCGGAAGCGCGACAGAAGTTAGCGCTTTGCAATTGGCGAACGCGCAAAGACCGACGGTTTGGAGGCTTTGCGGAAAGACGACGGACGTTAGCGCTTTACAGCCGCAAAACGCCTTTTCGCCGACGCTTCGAACGCCGTCGGGAATCGCGTATTCCGTCGTTTTTTTATTCCGCGGAAAGGAATACAGCGTTTTTCCTCCGGCGGAAAAGAGGACGCCGTCGACGACGCGGTAACGCGAGGGGCCGGGCGCAAGGGTAAATTTCTCGAGCGATTCGCACGTCAAAAACGCGGTCGGGGAGACGTATTCGACGTCGTTTGGGAGCGCGACGGACGTTAGCGAAACGCAATTTACAAACGAGTCGCCAACGCGTTTCAGCCCGTTCGGGAGAACGAGCGACGTTAGCGCTTCGCAATACGCAAACGCTTGATAGCGAATCGTTTTGAGCCCGTCCGGAAGCGCGATCGACGTTAAACGGCGGCAATTTTTGAACGCGTTTGGGCCGACGCTCGTAACGGGGCGACCGTCGATTTTGGCCGGAATGACGACCTCGGTCGCGTTGGCGTCGAGGAAACGGACGATCGCGACGCCGTTGGTTCCCTCGTCGATTTCCCATTCGAAGTCGGACGGCGGATTCGGCGTCCGACGCGGCTCGATCGAGTTCGTATTGGATTGCATTGCGATTTCTCCTTCGTGAAAAAGGGGCGATTGAAAGCGGCGACGAGTCGAATAAAAACGACGCGGCGTAAACCGACGTTGAAAACTGAAAAAACGACGCGGCGTCAACCGGCGTTAAAAGCTGTAAAAACGATGCGACGTCAACGCG
Source organism: Thermoguttaceae bacterium (assembly GCA_017436025.1). Lineage (GTDB taxonomy): Bacteria > Planctomycetota > Planctomycetia > Pirellulales > Thermoguttaceae > RUG369. The sequence continues at coordinate 9,621 of JAFSDX010000135.1, read as the reverse complement.
CTTCGAAGCGGAGTTTATTTTTCCGAGCGTATTTCTCCGCGGCGGAGCCCGGCGCGCCTCGAAGCGTAAAGTTCGGGACGGTTTGCCGTTCGCTTTCTTTACTGGCGCGCCAAGGCGTTTCTTTTTTTCCGAAACGTCCAAACGCTTCTTTGCCAATCTTTTCGAGTCCGACCGGGAGAACGACGGTTTGTAACGCAGGACAGTCGACGAACGCCTCTTTGCCGATCTTGCGCAAAGCGTCCGGAAACGCGACCGACGACAACCTTTCGCAACCGCCAAACGCTTCGGCGCCGATAGTTTGTAGCGCTTTCGGAAGCGTAATCGACGGCAGCGCTTCGCAACCCCAAAACGCCCGCTCGCCGACGCTTTGTAGTTTGTTCGGAAGAACGACCGTCGTTAGCGCTTTACATCCGTTAAACGTCCATGCGCCGAGGGTTTGCAGAGCGTTCGGGAGCTTGAGCGACGTTAGCGCTTCGCATAAATGAAACGCGCAGTCGCCGATCTTTTCGACGCTTTCCGGAAGCTCGAGCGACGTCAGCGCCGCGCAACCGTAAAACATTCCCTCGGCGATGGTTCGCAGGTCGTCCGGCAACGCGACGTCGGTTAGCGAAACGCAATCGCAAAACGCGCGGGAGCCGACGCTTTGCAAGCCGTTCGGGAGTTTGATCGACGTTAACGATTTGCACTCGTCAAACGCATAGGGGCCGAGCTTTTGGAGTCCGTTCGGAAGCGTTACAGATGTTAGCGCTTCGCACAAACGAAACGCGCGTTCGCCGATCGTTTCGACGCTATCCGGGATAACGACGTAAGTTAGCGATTTGCACTCTTGCAACGCGCCCTCGTCGATACGTTGAAGTCCGTCGGGGAGCGCGACGGACGACAACGCTAAACAATGATAAAACGTGTATTTCCCGAGGGTTTTCAGTCCGTCCGGGATATTGATCGACGTTAGCGCTTCGCAAGCGTAAAACGCCTCGGCGCCAAGGTCTTGCAAGCCGTCCGGGAGCTTGACCGACGTTAACGATTTGCATTCGTAAAACGCTTCTTTGCCGATGCTTACGACGCTTTCCGGTATCTCGATCGACGTTAGTTCGCGGCACCCGCAAAACGCGCAAGGAGCGATCTTTTTAACGCGCTTCGGGACGACGTACTCCGTTTTCGATTCGAGACACGCCAAAAGCGTTTTGCCGTCGGGACTAAAGAGGACGCCGTCGACCGTTTGCGCGCGGAACTCTTCGAGCGTTAGGCGTTTGCAACGGCGGTCGGGGACGCCGACTTCGCCGCTTTGCGACACGGCAAAACGTAAAGAATCGTTTTGCCCGAACCCGTGAGCTTCGACGGTTGGCAGTTTTTCGGGTAAGAACGCCGCTTGCAACGCGGAGCAACACTCAAACGCGCCGACACCAATGTGTTGCAAACTGTCGGGAATCGCGATCGTTCGCAACGCTTCGCAATCGTTAAACGCGTCTCGTTCGATAGTTTGCAAGCCGTCGGGAAGGATTACCGTATGTAGCGACTCGCAGTGTTGAAACGCGTACTTGCCGACGGTTTTGAGGCTTTTAGGGAGCGTTACAGACGTTAGCGAAGAACAGCAAGTAAACGTGTGTTCGCCGATGGTTTGCAAGTCGTCTGGGAACGCGACGGAACGCAGCGCCTTGCAAATGAAAAACGCGTGGTCGCCGAGAGTTCGTAAACTGTCGGGAAGCGCGGCGGAAAGGAGCGCGTCGCATTGCGCAAAGGCATATTTGCCAATAGTTTGTAAGCCGTCTGGAAGCACGATGGAATGTAGCGCTTTACACGTTGAAAACGCCTCGTCGACGACGGTTTCGACGCCGTCGGGAATCGCGTATTCCGTTCTTGGGTTTCCGATCGGATACGCGACGAGCGTTTTGCCGTCTTTGGAGAAGAGGACGCCGTCGACGGCGCGGAAGCGCTCCGCGTCGGGAGAAATAACAATTTCCGACAGCGCGCCGCATTTTTGGAACGGGCTGGTTTTAAAGGCTCCCGCGCCGACGCTTTGGATTCCGTTTGGGAGTTCGATCGAACGCAACAACGCGCACCCCCCAAACGCTCCCGCGCCGAGGGTTGCGACGCTTGACGGAAGCGCTATGGACTGTAATGATTCGCAACCCAAAAACGCTTGGTCGCCGACGGTCGCGAGGCTTGACGGAAGCGCGACGGACGTTAGCGCTTGGGCGTAGGCGAACGCTCGTGGGCCGACCGTTTCGACGCCGTCGGGAACGACGTACTCTGTCGCCGCTTTATTACAAGGATACGCGACGAGCGTTTTGCCGTCGGCGGTAAAGAGAACGCCGTCGACGACGCGGAAATTTTTCGCGTTGGCGGAAACTCGGAACTCTGTCAATTTTTTACAGTAGTAAAAGACTTTCTTGTCGAGATTTAGCAGACCGTCCGGGAGCGTCGCCGACCTTATCGGGAAGCCGTCCCAAAACGCGAGACTATCGATTTTCGTAACGGGGCGACCGTCGATATCGTTCGGGATAACGACTTCGGTCGCGGTTCTGTTGCGGAAGCGAACGATTGTAACGCCGCCGGTCGTCTCGTCGACTTCCCAATCGAAGTCGGTTAACGGGTTCGGCGTCGCGGCGCCTTGGCGTTGAGCGTTTAACATTTTAAACTCCTTGCGATGAAAGGTTTGCGTTGGTCGCGACGCCGGAGGGCGCTTGCGGCGAACGCGAACGAGTCGGCGACTTCTTCCGTTATTATGACAGATTGAAGCGCGCAAAGCAAGCGATTTTTCGGGAAAAAGTCGATTTTTTCGGAAAAACGTCGGAACGACGCGGCCTAACCGTCGCGCCGCGTCAACCGAAAGCCGATAAACGCAACCGCGACGACGTTAAAAACGACGCGACGTCAACCGACGTTGAAAACGTTAAAAACGACGCGGCGTCGACGTCAACGCGGAACGAAGCGGAAACCGTTTTGCGCGGCGAATTTTTCTGCGACCGAATCGCTTTTTCCGCAAAGCGTTAAGTCGGGCGAACAACCGAAAAACGCGTAATCGTCGATTTCGGTAAGAGCGTCGGGAAAATCGAGCGTCGACAACGACTTGCAACCGCCGAACGCGTAAAAACCGAGCGTGCGAAGCGTCGGCGGGAGCGAAATTTCCGTCAGCTCCGCACAACCGCTAAACGCTTCGTCGTCGATACTTAGAACGCCGTCGGAAAGCGCGACGAACGTTAGCGCTTTGCAACCGCTAAAGACGCCGAGTTCGAGCGTTTGAACGCCGGAGGGAATTTCGACGGATTTTAACGAGCGACAACCGCTAAACGCCGACGTTCCAATTGTTTGCAAGCCGTTTTGAAGCGAAATTTCCGTCAGCGCCGCGCAACCGTCGAACGCGCCGGGGCCGATTTCGCGCAAAGCGTCGGGAAACGCGATTTTTCGAAGCGCAACGCAACCGCTAAACGATTGCGTTGGAAGCATTTGCAATGTTGAAGGAAGCGCAGCCGACTCCAACGCGCGGCAAGCGCCGAACGCCGACGCGCCGAGCGTTGTTAAACCGTTGGGTAAAGCGATTTGCGTCAACGAGTCGCAAGCGTAAAACGCCGACGCGCCGATTTCTCGCAAGCCGTCCGGGAACGCGACCGAACGGAGTTTGAAGCAAGTGTAAAACGTTGCGGGGCCGATGGTTGCGATTCCGTCGGGGATTTTGACGTCGGTTAGCGCTTTGCAACCGTAAAACGCGCCGGAACCGAGCGAACGCAACGTTGTCGGGAGCGCCGCCGTACTTAACCGCTTGCAACCTCTAAACGCCGATTCGCCAATATGTTGCAAACCGTTCGGAAGAGGCGCCGACGTTAACCGCTTGCAACCGGAAAACGCGTTCGCTTCGAGCGTTTGCAAGCCAAGCGGTAAAGCGACCGACCGCAACGACTTGCAACCGGAAAACGCGCCGTCGCCGATTATTTCGACGCCGGACGGAACCTCGAACGCGGCGCCTTTGCCTTCCGGGTAACGCGCTAACGTCTTGCCGTCGGCGGAGTAAAGAACGCCGTCGACCGAGCGGAAAGTGGGATTATTCGTCGCGACTTGAAATTCTCTTAACGACGGGCAATCGCGAAACGCTTGCGCGTCAAGAGTTTCGAGCGTCGCCGGCAACGCGACGGACGTTAACGCCGCGCAACCGTCGAACGCGCCGGGGGCGATTCGCTCGACGCCGTTTGGAACGACGTAAGCGCCCGATTTGCCCGGCGGACAGCGGAGCGCCGTTTTCCCGTCGGCAGAAAAAAGGACGCCGTCGATGGAGTGAAACGACTTATTTCCCGGTGAAACAAGTAGTTCCGTCAGCGACGAGCAACGGTTGAACGCGTCGGCGGCGAGCGTTTCGAGACCGTTCGACAAGCGAAGCGAGCGGAGCGATTCGCAAAGCTCGAACGCGTTCGAACCGATTTCGCGCAAAGCGTTTGGAAGCGCGACGTCGGTTAGCGAACCGCAACGGAAAAACGCGTTGGCGCCGATTTTTTCGACGCTTTCCGGAAGCGATATCGACGTTAACAAACCGGCGTAAGCGAAGGCTGCGTCGGCGATTGCGACGACTGATTTGCCGTCGATTTGCGCCGGAACGACGACGGCGACGGCGCTAGGGTCGCGCAATTTTTGGAGGACGACGCGACCGTCGACATCAAGTCGCCAATCGAAGGCGTTCGGCGGAGTCGGTTGGGAATCGGAAGTAGAGGACAAAGTCGGCATTGTCGAAGTTTCCGTTAAGCGTTGTTGTTAAAGTTGTTGGGAGTTTTATTGAACGGGAGGGAAATGTTTGACGCGGCGTCGCTTGGAAGCGGTTTAACGCGCTTGAAAGCGGAGTCCGGCGTCGCGGGCGTATTGTTCGGCGAAGGAATTGGCGGCTCCGTAAAGCGTTAAATTGTCGCTGGTTCCGTCGAAAGCGTTGGGCCCGATTTCGACGAGCGTCGGCGGAAGAGCGACCGATTCAAGCGTTTTGCAGTTTTCGAACGCTTGCGCGCCGAGTTTACGCAAGCCGAGCGGAAGTTCGACCGTTGAAAGGCTTGCGCAACAGAAAAACGCGGCGTTTTCAATGTTTTCAAGTCCTTGCGAAAACTTGATTTCCGCCAGCAACGTGCATCGAGCAAAAGTTTCGGCTTCGAGCGTTTTCAACGACGCGGGAAGCAAAACGCGCTTCAAGCGGCTGTCCGAAAAAGCGCGTTTTCCCAAATTTTTGAGCCCGGTCGGCAAGTCGATTTCTTCAATACCGGAGGCGTAAAACGCTTTATCGCTGATTTTATCGACGCCTTTCGGAAGCGAGATTCGCGTTAATTTCCGAGAATACTCGAACGCTCGCGCGCCGATCTTTTTTAAACCCGGCCCAAATTCAACTTGCGTCAACGAGTCGCAAAAGAAAAAAACGTTGGCGCCGAGCGAGACGAGCCCGGGGGGAAGTTTCACCGATTTTAACGCTTGGCAACCCCAAAACGCGTAGTCGTCGATCTCGCGCAACCCTTCCGAAAAAACGAGTTGCGTTAACGATTCGCACTGCGAAAACACTTCGCGCTCGATTTTGCGAAGACTTGCCGGAAACGCGACGGACGTTAGCGCTTGGCGTTCGGCGAACGCTTTTTCGGCGATAACCTCGACGCCGTCGGGAACGACGTAAGCGCCCGATTTTTCCTCCGAGCAATACTCGAGCGTTTTGCCGTCCGCGCTGAGAATAACGCCGTCGACCGAGCGGAAATCGCGAGTTTTCGACGGGATAACGGTTCGCGATATATGCTTGTGCGGCAACGCTTTAAGAACTTTTGGTTGAACGCTTTCCGGGTAAGTCGCCGAAGCAAAGGAAACGCAGTAAGCGAAGGCTTCGTCGCCGATTTTGCGGAGCGACGCCGGGAACGAAACCGAGCGCAGGCGATGACATTCGAAGAACGCGCGGTTCCCGATCGTCTCGAAACCGTCCGGCAGTTCGAGCGCTTCTAAGTATTCGCAAGCGTCGAACGCATAGGTTCCGATTTTTTTTAGCGTCGACGGCAACTTTAACGTTTTCAACGACATACAGTGCGAAAAAGCGCGAACGGCGATCTTTTCGACGCCTTCGGGAACGACGCGCTCGGCGGAAGTTTGGTCGAGATTGCGCGTCAGCGTTTTGCCGCCGTCGGCGAAGAGGAAACCGTCGGCGGAGAAGACCTCCGGACGGTTCGACATTGAAGACGACGCGGCGTCGTTCTCTTGGGACGTCGTTTTTTTCGCGCTTTTTTTCGCGGGGACCGACGTTGCTAGCGGAGATGGAACCGGTTGTAAAATATTGAGTTCCGTTAACGCGCCGCATCCTTTGAACGCGTTTTGCGCTTTCTTTTGAACCGCCGCCGGAATCGCCGCTTTCGTTAGCGACTCGCACTTGGCGAACGCGCCCGCGCCGAGTTTGTTAACGCTTGGCGGAAGTGAAATTTCGACGAGCGACTTGCACCCGGCGAACGCGTTTTTGCCGACCGTTTCGAGCGTCGAATCTGTTGCGAACGTTAGCGAAACCAACGACTTGCAAGCGTTGAACGCCTTCTCGCCGAGCGTTTTGACATTTCGAGGAATCGCGATTTTTGCGAGCGCTTGGCAGCCGTCGAACGCGCGGTCGCCGATGGTTTGTAGCGAGTTCGGAAGTTCAAGCGCCGCAAGCGTTTTGCAACCTAAAAAAGCGCAAGGGGCGATTTCCTCGACGCCGTTGGGAACGACGAACGCGCCCGTTTGCGTCGGCGGGACGCGCCAAAGCGTTTTACCGTCGGCGCTTAGAAGACCGCCGTCGACGACGCGGAAATTGCGATTTTCGGGAGAAAGTTCAATGACCGAAAGATTTGCGCATCCGTTAAACGCTTGCGAATTAAACGTTTGAAGCGTCGCAGGGAGCGAAATTTTCATTAGCGGCTTGCAACCTTCGAACGCTCGGTCGCCAATTTCTTCGAGTTCGTCGGGAAGCGAAACGTTCGCGAGCGCTTTGCATCCGGAAAACGTCGACGCCTCGACTTTGCGCAACGACTGCGGTAAAACGACTTGCATTAGCGCTTTGCAGTCGGTAAACGCGCCGGAACCGATTTCGCGAACGCTCGACGGCAGATCGACTTGCGCTAACGACGAACAACCGTAAAACGCGTCGCCGCCGATACTTTCGAGTCGAGGGCCAAACGAAGCGCGCTTCAAGGCGTCGCAATACGCGAACGCGTCGGCGTCGATTTCTTTAAGATTCGGATTAAAAAAGACTTCCGTTAATTTGTGACAAAATTCGAACGCTCGGGCGCCAATTTTTTCGAGCGAGTCGGGAAACGCGACGTTCGCGAACGAAGCGCAACGTTCGAACGCTTGGGCGCCGATTTCGCGAAGCGACGAGTTCGCGCCGAACTCGATTGTTTTCAAATGGTTGCATCCAAAGAAAACGGATTTGTCGATCCATTGGACGTCGTCGGAAAGCGCGACCGACGACAAGCGAGCGTCTTGAAACGCGTATTGGGCGATTCGCTCGACGCCCGGCGGGACGGCGTAAGCGCCCGAGCGACCTTTCGGATAGAGCGCGAGCGTTTTGCCGTCGGCGGTAAAGAGAACGCCGTCGATGGAACGGAAACGCGTATTTTCCGGAGCGACAAGGATTTCCGACAGCTCCGTGCAACGGAAAAAGGCGAAAAGTCCGAAGGGACGAAATTCGGCGTTTGACGGCGGCGCGTCGTTTATCGACTCGAGAAAATACTCGACCGAAGCGGGCAACGTTAACGAACGCAAGGCGTTATGATGGTTGAACGCGCATTCGAGGATTGCGACGACGGGGCGTCCCTCGATTTCCGCCGGAACGACCATTTCGGGAGCGTCGTTCGTGAAGCCAACGATAACGGCGCCGCCCGTCGGCAGGGGGCGCCAAGCGAAATCGGACGCGGGATTCGGCGTCGCGGACGACAAAGAACGACGTTGCGAAGTCATTGCGGTTTCTCCGGTTATGTTGGGATTGAAGCGGGTAAAAAGTCGAAAAAACGGACGTCGGCGTCGCGTCGCAAAACGGGGTTAGCGGCGGCGCGGTCGGAAACGTCGGTTGTTTTCTTTTGCGTATTGTTCGACGATGGAACCTTCGGGCGCGCTTAGAGTTAAGCTCGAAGAACACTCTTCGAACGCGTTGAGGCCTATTTCCCGCAACGCGGCGCCGAATCGGAGAGTCCGAAGCGCTCGACATCCAAGAAACGCCCAAAGACCGACCGTTTCTAAGCCGTCGGGAATCGCGATTTTCTTCAGTTCGGCGCAAAAGCCGAACGCTTCGGCGCCTATGCGACGCAACGAGTTAGGGAGCGCTATGTTCGTTAACGCATAGCAATGCGCGAACGCGTAATCGGCGATGGTTTCGACGCCGTCCGGAACGACGTATTCGGCCTCGTCGCGTCCCGGCGGATAGAGGTAAAGCGTTTTGCCGTCGGCGCTAAAGACGATTCCGTCGACGGAGCGGAAACGCGGATTATCGGGCGAAACTGTTAAGCGCGACAAGGAGGAACAAAGAGGAAACGCAAAGTTGGCGACATTTGTTAGCGAGGCCGGAAGCGCGACGGTCGTTAACTTTAGGCTGTCGGTAAACGAATACTCTCCAAGCGTTTCGACTCCGTCCGGAACGGCGTATTCGGCTTCGTCGCGCCCGGGTGGATAGCGATAAAGCGTTTTACCGTCGGCGCTAAAGAGAACGCCGTCGACGGAGCGAAAACGCGGATTATCGGGCGAAACGGTTAAGGACGATAGGGCGTCGCAAAAGCTCAACGAATAGAAATCGAATTCTTCAAACGCGGCTCCTAATTTTATTGAACGCAACGACTTGCATCTCGGAAAAACGCCTTTGAGCCGTTGCAGTCCGTCCGGAAGCGCGATTTCTTCGAGTGAATCGCACCCTTCGAACGCGCATGAGTCGATCGACGTTAAGTTTCTGGGAAACTTGACGTTAGAGAGCGATTTGCATTTTACAAACGCGAGGCGACCGATGCGGCGCAGCGAGTCGGGAAACGTAATTTCCGTTAGAGAATCGCATTCGGCAAACGCGCAATGGTCGATCGTTTCTAAGCCTTCCGAAAAAACGACTTTTTGTAACGCTCTCCATTGAAAGGCGGCGGATTTAATTTCACGCAGAGACGAGGGAAACGCGACGGAAACGATTCGAGAACCGCCGAACGCGTTCGGAGCGATGATTTCGACGCCGTCCGGAACGACGTATTCGGCGTTTCGTAAACGCTTGGCAGAGATTAACGTTTTGCCGTCGGCGCTAAAAACAACGCAAGACTCGAAGACGTCGTATAACGGGCGATTAAAAGATAGTTCAAAGCCGGCGGCCCTTAGCGTTTCCGTGTCGACGGGAAGCGCGACGGTCGTTAGCGCTTCGCAAGCGTAAAACGCCTCCTTGCCAAACTTGGGAATCGTAAAAAAATCGACTTTCGTCAACGCGGAACAGCCGTAAAACGCTCTTTCGCCGATAGTTGCGAGTTGCGACGGAAGCGCGGCGCTCGTTAGCGAGTCGCGGTTTTCGAAGGCGCGCGGGCCGATTTCAACGACCGGAAGGCCGTCGATTTCGTCCGGAATAACGACGGCGGTCGCGTCGGGAGCGAGAAATTTTCGAATCGAAACGCCGGTTCCGGTTTTTAAGACTTT